>NZ_JACAEU010000188.1:0-8032 GCF_013388695.1 Fischerella sp. | reverse complement strand
TGGTGAGACCAGCCCCCGTCTTGGCGGTTCCCGTCACGATGGGGGACTGGCGAACCCGAAGGGTGTTTCCAGAATTCTTTTTTCACCACCAAGACACTAAGACACCAAGAAAAATCCATTCGGTGATAATGTCTTCCCTCTTTTCCCCTTCCCCTTCAAAATCTGAACTTCAAGCAGCACTCATCGTTAACTAGAGGAAGCAAAACTCTTCCACTGGATAGCTTTAAATCAAACTGCATATTCTTGTCTCCACTCTCGATTTCTACAAGTGCGGGCAAATTTTTGAAGTCATTTCTACTGGAATTGCTTGTATGTGTCCATACTCTCAGCTCTTTTTCTCGCTTGGTTGGTAGATGGAAGATGGCATATTGCAGTGACTGAAGTGATGGAATTTCGACAGTAGAAGCTTGGTGATGTTGTTCACCCTCAGCATATCCCAGTCGCACCTCTGCTATCTTCGGTTGTCCACCAGCAGCAATTTTAAAGAGCGATCGCCCTCCTGGTTGCTCAGTCAGCAGTTCTACTACCACACGGGAAGCAAAAGCTCCATAGCGCTTCATCACAAAGGTGGTTGCTAGTGATAACAAAGCGATGCTCAATGCACACAGACGCGCCACAGGATTTTCCCAAATGAACAAACCGTGAATAAACAAGATAGCTAAAAACAGACTGTATATACCGACGCTGAAAACTGGATGATTCAGGATACCGAAGACTACTCCCGGTATCAGTTCGCCTTTTTGCCGGCTAGAAACTAACAGGAGAATTGGGAAAATACCACCTACAATTGTGTTGCCAAGTACACCCGCAAATGCTAATATGCCAGCGAATGATTGTGCATCAGTAAAGATAAGCCATTCTGTCAAAAATAAGACTAATATTAACGGACTAATAGATAGGAAAAAGCGACGCTGGGAAAGTAAATTAGATAGGCATTTAAATGCTATGGGTCTTTTGACAAGATTACTAACCCGCCTGGAATTGTGTGTAGTATTTATGACATCTGTCTTTAACCCTCCCTCATAGACGAGAATCATTGGTGAGGTGATTTGCACGCAGACGCTATCTTGATTAGGCGATCGCACTGAGAGCATCAGGTAAATGTTCCACTTGCGTAAGTCAGGAAACTCCTCAAGTAGTTCTTTAATCTCCCAGCGCTCAGCAACTGTTATCTCTACATGATGTATGTTCCCGCTCGACTGGATATCTAAACGAAATTTTGGCTGATTCTCTTCCAATCCTAGATAAGTTAAACCAAAACGAGGTACGCAACTGGGATCGCCACAAGGGTGCAATATCAATGTTCCCTGTTGACGGTGTAGCATCAAAACGGGTCGAGGTTGAGCAGGCAACCATTCTTTTGCTAAGTTGAGCAAGAGACTGGAACTACGCAGCCAAGCCATTCCCAACAGAAGAATGACTAAAACTATTCCCAAGACTGGAACGACCGGGCCAATTTGAATAGCTAGTGGCTCTAGAACTGTGCCTGACTGTCCTGCTAACAATTGCGGTGGAATAGCTCCGTTGACTGCCAATACCCAGATGCAAAAAAGAACAGTTAAGAAAGTAGTTCCCGCCACGCTACCCCAGATCAGCGATCCAGCACTAGGATCGCGCGGGAGTATCACTTTCGCACACTCACCTACATATACATGCCCAAAGTAGAGCATGAGGCCAACACCAAAAACCCGTTGTAGCATCCAAGGTTGGAAAGGATGGCGAGCATGAAAAGGCAAGTTGATGTATAAAAGGTTGTCTAGTTGCAGGTGGCGAAATGCCAAAAGTGAGAGGATGAGCAGCAAGCTAACGTTGATAGCTGCAAGCAATATCATCACAGCAACAGTGAAACTGAGCGATCGCCGTGAAAGCAGATAGAATCCAGCTAAGAAAAGCAATATCGCCCATAGTGCTGCTGGTATGTGTGTTAGATTTGCCATAGTAGCTGACAAACCGATGTAACAAGCCAAAGCTATGAGAAAAACACGGATGCCTACAGCTATTGATAGTATAAAAGAACCAGCGTTTCCTAAGTAATTAGATACTAATTGTTTGATAAAAGCATTGCCATAACGGAAGTCGCCACTGCGACCGATCGCTTCAGCCATGCAAGCCATAGTCAAGATATTAACAATGCCGATGATGATTACAAAAGCAACAGTAGCCAAGGGGCCAATATCGACTACAGCAATGGGCAAGGCTAAGAAAGCTTGAGGTAGACCTAAAGCAACAGTTACCAAAGAGGCAAGCCAGAAAGGAGGGAGAGACTCAAGCCGGTGTGCGATCGCCGCGAAAGTCCAGCGTAACTGTTCTGTTAAAGGTAGTCTGGATGCAAAGATTTTCAATAGCTGTCTTCTGTATAAGCGGAGGTAAGCCACTTGTACTGCTTTCTCATCTAAACCTAAAGCTGCCCGGATGTTAGGGACTACTTCATAGGTGAAAGCGTACTTCTCACCGAGAGCATGAGCAATAGCGGCTTTGAGTTTGGGATTTTCTGGCACTAGAGGTGTCCATTGCAGGGCATGGCGTTCCAAATGCTGGATCGTGGGATGAAATGGTGGTGCGTGACCTGAAGTAAAGGCTTCCAAGTAAGCCAGATCGCGCTCATTTGCAGCTTGCTCTGTGAGGGAAAATTCCACCAGCGATCGCGCTACTATCTGCGCTGTTCGACTCTCAATCAAAAACAATAGTGTATTTGCTCGTCTAGCAGGTAAACCCGCCAATACTTCTTCACGCGAGATTAGTTCTTCGTCATTGGTCATTGGTTATTTGTTAGTAGTTAGTAGTTAGTAGTTAGTGGTTAGTGGTTAGTGGTTAGTGGTTATTCTCCCACTCTCCCCCTCTCCCCCTCTCCTTGAGGGATTTTACTTGAGTTTGCAATCGTTGATAGTACTCAGTTTCTGTTTCGCCTGTACTAACAGCAGAAGCTCTAAGTTTCTGAATCTTTCTCTGTAATTCTTGAAAGTGTTCATTATCAGTAATCTCCGCAAACTCTCTAGCTCTCTTGGTTTCGTCAATCTCAATCTTTAGATCAATTACCTGCTGTTTCAGCTTTTGTTCTCTATCCCTAACCTTATCAGACATGTGTAAAAAGACACCTACTAGCTGTCCCATGTCATCATTCCGGGAAGGCAGCTCAAGCAACGGCTCAGAATTAAAATTCCCCTGCTCTAGTGTTTGTGCTACGGCTGTAAGGGCGCGAATTGGTCGGGAAATGCTTCGTGCAAGGAGCAGTGCAATGATTGCGGTAATTCCTCCTACCATCACAACAATACTGCCGTGCTGCCAAATGAGGCGATTTAAAGGAGCTTTAAATTCTGTTTTGGGTTGACTAACCCCCAATACCCAAGGTTGCACTTGCAAGGGTGCGAAGCCAACTATCCGGGACATCTGCTCACTTGGAAAATGATAACCGCTGTTACCCGGCTCTTTTGCTTTCACCATCACCTGCAACTCTGGTATGTTCAAGCTTTTAATCTCATCGAGTCCGTAACGTCTATCAGTCACGACCTGCTTAAGAGTCTCTGGTGGCAAGGGGTTGAGGCTATGGTA
Source organism: Fischerella sp. (assembly GCF_013388695.1). Classification (NCBI taxonomy): domain Bacteria; kingdom Bacillati; phylum Cyanobacteriota; class Cyanophyceae; order Nostocales; family Hapalosiphonaceae; genus Fischerella; species Fischerella sp. Next base: position 4,483 of record NZ_JACAEU010000188.1, on the reverse strand, counting down.
AAGGAGAGATTGATTGGGATGGCTGATGATTACTCCATGCTGATCGATGAGGAAGGCGTAGCTTAAGGAGCCTACCTGCAATGCATTAACTATTGCCCAGATATCTTTTCCTCTAATTTTGAGTACCGCCACTCCCACAATTTCGCCTTTGGGCGATCGCACAGGGTGAGAGAGGAAAAGTCCTGGTCGTTTACTTGTTGTACCCACTAAGATACTAGAAACGTGAGAGTGTCCCTGAATTGACTGTTGAAAGTATTCACGGAAGGCATAGTTTTGACCAACAAATGATGGATCGGTGGAAGCGAGACACTCACCGTCTTTATCCATGAGAAAGACAGCATCAAAGTCGGGGTTAGAATGAAAGACATTTAATAGTGTTTGTTGCAGGTTGGGGCGGAAAGCTTCTCGCTTTGCAGATGTTGTAGCAGCAAGGAAACTCACCACACCTGCATCATTACTGACTTGCGTTAAAACGCGCTGAATATCGATAATTAGTTGGTCAAGGCGACTAGCAGCACTGGTAGCTGATAATTCTAGTTTGCGGTATTCGCCAGCCTCCAGACTTTCTAAACTTTGTTGCAGATTATAGTAGGCAGTGAAGCTCATCGGCGCGATCGCCACAGCAAGCAAAGCTGCTGAAAGTTTAGCAGCAATAGACCAGGCAGGCGGGTAAAGTAACCGATGTAAGCGCTTCATTCTGATTTTAGATTTTAGATAATGTTGGTTGTTGATGGTTCATGGTTTTGTTCTATAAACTATTAACCACTAACCAATTTCAATTCCTCATTCACTCCCACAGCAACACCGAAGGAAGTGATTCTGGATACGCCAGCCTCAGTAGTTCATAACCGATTCCAGCAGTGCCTTGAAAGAAACCAGGGTTGTAAATATCTGCCGGAAATTCAGGAAATAGATAAAAAGCACCGACTTGCTTTGCCCTTGTTACAAGCCATGCCGCCTGTTTTTGGACAGTATTCCAGAGTTCTGAACTCGACAGCTTGGAGGCAGCAATCAATAGCACCTCCATCCTGCCAAAGTTACCGCAACAAAGATGGTCGAGGTTCTGTAAACCAAACTGTTGGGTTGTATTTATGGCAACTGCAATTTCTTGGCGGATTTCTGGAGTATCAAGGATTGCCAGACCCCCCAAACGACCTAAACCTATGCCAGGAGCACCATGACACCAACTGGTCATAAAAGCAGGCTGATCTTCTCTCACGTCTTGCCAATTTCCGGCGCTGGGAGAAAATACGCTGCGCTCGTAGGCAATTGCTTCCTCGGCTGCTTCCAGAAAAACTGTTTCTTGCGTGGTTTTGTACAATCGCAGTAGGGCGTAGGCAATACCTGCTGCGCCATGAGAAAATCCCGTCGCTAACTTGCCTGCTAGGGTTGCCCAAGCTCTAAATCCAGAATCGCTCTGAGTGCGGTTAATCAGTAGATGATAACCTAAGGCAGTAGCTTGCTCCAGAACAGCTGGATCTGCTTTTGCTTGGTATAAACTCAGTAACCCTAGTATTGCCCCTGCTGCTCCACCGATCGTGTCAAACTGGCGATCGCCCGCAATGCTTTCCTGAGTGATTAGGGACGCTCCCCGGCTCGCAACATCCAAAAGTTCAGGTTCATCTAGAAACTGACTTATCTGTACTAAAGTATAAATAATAGACCCTAATCCAATGCCTCCACCAATACCCATTTGCTTGGTAATTTTAGCCTGAAAGCTTGGGTCTGTATCCTGCAAAGTTTTTCTCAGGTCTTGCAACGCACTTTTTGCTAAATCTCGAAATCCTACGTCACCAGTAATTTTTGCCAACGCTGCTATAAACAAAGCAACCCCGCAAATACCGTCGTATAATCCATAGCTCAATGGCTGAAGTTGCATCCGTTGAGCTTTAGGCAGGTATCCCATACCAATCCAAGTAAAACCACCGTCAACAGCTTGAATTGCTCGTTGTTGGAGTTCTTTGCCAATCTCTACCGCCTCTTGCACTAGCTGTGCTTGTGTCAAAGGAGCTGTTTCATCTAGTTTTAAACTAGTATTATCACTTAGGTTAGATGTGATACTGGTTATGCCACGAGCCACCCGCGAGTAAAAAGAACCACGAATAATGGCAATTTGTTGGGCTAAATCTGCATCATTAAGCTGTTGCAGACGAGAAATCATCTGGTCGTAGCTAGGTTGTTTGAAATATGCCTGAATTCTCAAGTCAGGGTTGACACAGAGAGCATCGCTGCTTGAATCAGCAGCGAAGTAAGGAATATCCATTTGTTCTAAGGCTTGTAGTTCCACTACTAGCAGCGACCAGACGGAAGGTTTTGTATCGGCTCCCAAAAAAGCTCGACTTAGCACATCCAGTTCAATACTACGGTCTACACCATGCCGTAGAAATTTTGGGTGCAGAGTTTTACCCAAAATATGAGAGTAAATGTGGGTAGGGCGGAACAAAAATCGTACTCTTTGATGAGCCAAGATGTTTAAAGGACTATCAGTCGTCAGAAGCGCTTCTCGCTGTTCTGTCAGGAACTGATACATCTGCCGGAAACCGTCTACAAGTTGATTAACGTAATCATTGGGTGATAGGGTGATATCTTTGAGAAAAGGTGTATTGGCTGCGGGTGGCATGATACCAAGCTCGTACTCCAATACCATGTTGTCAGTGTTGATATTTTGCCACTTTGGCATTCTAAAAGGGATTTCCCCACCAACTCCCCCTAACCCACTAACATCGTGAGCTTTCCCTCCATCTGCTCCCAATTCCCATCTCGGCAGTAGTCCAGTCCACAACACGGAATCTTCAAAAAGTTGCTGATTCGCTAGGGATTGCGCCCCTACTTCATTTGTGGGGTTAATCTCGTGGGCATGAGGATGAAGAAGGGTTTCTAGGTCTATCAGTACTGGGTGTTCTCCACTAGCAATCAGATTTTCATCATGGAAGTCATTACCTTGCAGTACGTAGAGTAGACATAGAAGCATTCCAGCACGTTGGTAGTATCGCTGCACTGCTGCTTCGTTCTCACAGGGCAAATACTCTACATACTCCATCCAGCCATGAGTTTTGCAGTCGATAACTTTGAGTAACTTGAACGGCAGCAGAACTTGCTGTTGATTACACCAAGCTAGTAACTGAAAATACGCAGCTTCCAAACCTAACCCTCTAGGTTTGTATATCAGTTTCAATCCAGAGGCAAAGGATAATGCTATTACCGAGCGTCCCTGATTGTGAGAATCGGAGAGATTTAATTGAATGGCAACAACCCGACCTGTATCTTCTGAGAAGTTTTCCTGGATGGTTGACAAGTCTGATGCCAGTCGTTGGAGAAATTCTGCTTTTTCCTCCACCCAGAAATCCATCGTCGTTGCCACCAAGCGAGCTAAGACGCTGTACTTTTGGAAAAAAGAGAGTATATTGCCTGTTTTCAGATCTTGGACAAAGGTTTGGTACTGCCGATCGGAACCTAAGTCTTGCCCTCGTCCCCATAAGAGGGTAAAAGCAGATTGCTTCAGCGCTTTAAATAGTGAAAACTCAACCTGTAAACACTGGGCGCAAAGAGATGCTAAGCGCAATAACAGTTGACGTTCCAGACATATGCAAGCTGCTTCCGACAGCAGTTGCCAACTAGCACCCACCTGTATAATGAGTTTCTGCCGCGCTACGTGAACAAAGGGCAGATAAACTTCTTCAAAGGGAATTGGTTTTTCGCCATCCAAACAGCGAGATACAGCTGCATACGCTGTTTTCCAGTCGGTTTGCAAAGCTTCCCGCAAAGATTCAGTCCAGGAGGGGAGTTGCTGTGCATCGGCAAGACGAGTATCACTGAGAACATTATCGATACTGCTAGAATCTAGTCCATCCCAAGCGAGGCGTTTGGCAAATTTTTCTGGATTCCCCTGTGCCACAACCTGACGCCACGCTTCCAAGCGAGAGTTAATCAGCTTTTCATTGACTTTTGCCTCATCAAAGATAAAGCGCTTGTCCAATGTTTCGGTCAGGGTAGTAGCTGCCTCCACTATTTTGATTAAATCTTGCTGTGAAACTTCCATTTAAATAACTACGTTATAGATACTGAAACTTAGAGTTTTAGCTTAGGGGATACAAACCCCAAGTCACAATCCAATTTTTTTTGGTAAAACTAACAATTTTTCAGATCTTGTTTGCTACTTAGTAGTGAACATTTATCCTTGGGCAATTCATTAGATATTTGTTTGCTTAATTTTTAAGTATCTAAATAGTTTTTTAGAGGTGATTTATAAAGTGAATATTAAGGATCTCTAACCCTTTCGTCGATTGTAGATTCCCCCTTAATCCCCCCTTTTTAAGGGTCTATAAATTACTTCCCCCATTTTAAGGGGGGTTGGGGGAATCGGATCAGGGTAAGCTCATCTAATTTAGTATAAAAATAGCTTGACAAATTAAACAAGACAAGAATAATCAGCGGTGTAAAAAACGTACTTGACATCAGAGCAAGATAAGTGAGATGACTTCCA
>NZ_JACAEU010000187.1:0-51744 GCF_013388695.1 Fischerella sp. | reverse complement strand
TGGAAGTCATCTCACTTATCTTGCTCTGATGTCAAGTACGTTTTTTACACCGCTGATTATTCTTGTCTTGTTTAATTTGTCAAGCTATTTTTATACTAAATTAGATGAGCTTACCCTGCGTTTTTAGAGTACCGATAGAAAGTCTCGGAAGTCTGTTTCAATCCCTAATAGGGATTAGTAAAAGTTTCAACCTCCACAAGTGTCTGTAATCTTATTTTACATTGTTTCAATCCCTAATAGGGATTAGTAAAAGTTTCAACTATGGGGTACTATCAGAGTGGGCATACTCACTAGGTTTCAATCCCTAATAGGGATTAGTAAAAGTTTCAACATTACCTGATTATCTCTGAGGAAGTGCAACCACGTTTCAATCCCTAATAGGGATTAGTAAAAGTTTCAACTGCGGCAACCCAAAAGCCAATCTGTATTCTGTTTTCAAGGTTCGTTTGCGCGGATGGGTCAATCATAGCATGAGAAATTGGGATTGTCTAGGGTGAAAGTGGCTGAAACTCAGTCTGAGTAAGGAGCGCGGATGGTCTTGGTGGTGCGATCGCCCTCAACCCTTCTACCAAAAACAATTCAGCCATTTTTTCTGAGACTTCTTTTCCAACACCTACCCATCCGCGCATTAGACAAAGAAAATGAGGCTGTCAAAAGGCTGTTTACCCTAATTCACCTTAAATATCTCGACAGTTTCCTTTAACTGCTGGGAAATTTTCACCGTTTTTTGCAAAGATTTGGAAACTTGCACTGATGAGTCGCTGGTGTGCTTAGAGGTGGCGGCGATTTGTTTGATTAATTCGCTGACAGTTTGCGATGTTTGAACTCCATACACGCTAGCAGTAGATATCGACTGAACTAAGGCATCAATTTGCCGGGAGATTTCCAAAATTTGACTGAGGCTGTGCTTGGCATCCTCTACGATACGCATTCCCTTTGCTACCTCGGTAACTCCTAACTGCATCGCTGCCACAACTTCGTTGGTTTCCTGCTGGACATTTTCCACAATTTCTTCAATTTCTTTGGTTGCCTGTGCCGATCGCGCTGCCAGTTCGCCGACTTCTTCAGAAACGATAACAAAACCTTGACCTTCTTCACCTACACGCGCTGCTTCAATACCTGCGTTGATAGCTAACAAGTTAGTTTGCATGGAAATCTGGTTAATTAATGCCACAACACGAGAAATCTCTTGTGTAGATTCTCCCAAGCGCTTGACTTTCTTAGCAGTGTTGCTGACAATTTGCTGTAAATGCGAAATGTTTTCTACCGTTGTATCTATTGCTTCTCCACTCTTGGTAGCATTGTTAGTGGCTGTATTGGCAACTTGTGCAGCTTGTTGGGCACTAGAAGCTACTGCTTGCATTGCCGAGGTCATTTGATCCACAGCATCCAGGATACGACTAATTTCGGTAGTTTGTGTTAGTGATTCTTGTGCAAGCTGGCGGATCGCTGTCTCGTTACAGCCAATTGCCTCATTTACCTGTATGGCTGATACCTTCACTTTCGCGATCGTGTCCCGCAGGCTTTCAACGATGGAGTTAAAAAAGTCGGCAACAGTACCAATTTCCCCTTCACTCACATCAGCACGCACCGTCAAGTCACCTCTGGCTGCACCTTCAACACGATCCAGCAATTCTATCAGTTGAGTAGTTTGTTGGATTGGTTTTTGTTGCTGTTCCTCAAGGAAAACTGTTTCTGTGGTATGACGCCTTTGTTCTACTTGTTGAGTCAATTCTGCCTGTTCGAGAGCATAACCAGTTTGAATAGCTATCTGTTTAAACAAATTAATTTCTGTATCTCGCCAAGAGCGATCGCTCGAACATTGATGAGCAACTAATAAGCCATATAGTTTCTTGTTAAAGAAAACAGGTGCTAGTAAATATGCTTGGACACCCAGTGCTTCGAGTTGCTGAAAATAAGCATGACTAAAGTTATTTTCATAAATATTGTCAACTACTTTGACAGTACCTATTTGCAATTCATCAGAATACTCTTCAGCTAGAAAAGGGTCAGAATCTTTTGCTCCAAAAGCTGCTGAACAAGAGTATTCAACAGATTCAGCAATCATCTTACCTTGCCAATGTTCATCCAAATAATAGAAAAGAACTCGCTCGACTTGGAGAGCATCTCGCGTTCTCGATACTGCTGTTTTCAAGATTTTTTCACTGTGAAATAGTTCCCGGATGTGAGCAGTAATTTCATTAATTTGCAGTGCCAGTTTTGCTTCACGTTCTTGATGGTGGGCTTGTTCTATAATTCTGTCTGCCATTGTGTTAAAATCAATGGCGAATTGACCAATTTCATCATTAGCGAAAACTTCAGCCCGACAAGAGCGATCGCCTGTAGTAAATTTTTGAGCAGTTTGCAGTAAATTTTTGACTGGTTTAATAATTGCCCGTCTAAACATCACCGCCCAGATCGCAATCAAAAACGCAGCTATAACAATAATAAAGGCTTGTAAGATCAAGTTGTGTGTCAGCAAAGTATTGAGAGTTGTTTCGGGAGTTCCCCGCACTAAAATAGCCATTGGCTGCGTGTCATCAACAACTCTAGGCCCATCAGCTTCTTCAATAATCGTATTAGGTAAAGCCTTGGCTGCCATTGCGTAAGCTTGATTACCTATAACCATGCGTTGTGCTACTGTCGTGCCAGCACTGGCTTCGGCTGCTGCTGATAGTAAAGATATACCTGCTTGCGGCAACTCTACATTTGGTTGACTCTGATTGAAATCTTCTGACTGAGTTTGCAGCAGAGATGTTGCTAGAGTAAATTCTCCACTGGGTTTGCGTAGATAAACGGCACTATATCCCCCCCCAGTCGCTTGCAGTGTTTCTCGGGCGATCGCATCTTTGCCATTCACAATGTTACCAACAACTAAAGCGGCGATAACTGCTTTTGTGCTTGGGTCTTTAACAGGTGTTACCGTATAACGAACTAAGACATCTTGTTTGCTAGAACTAGCCGCTAAACGTGGGAAATCTTGATTTAATTCTGACCGGCTAATAGTTCTATTAGCTTTAATTTGTTGATTATTTTTGAAAACTTCTCTGACTAAATTACTAGGATTAAAAAATTTCCCTTGACGACCGAAATCGGAACTATCAATAATTTTTAAATCTTTTCCAACCAAGGTGGCATACTCTATTTTTATATCCTTGGCTTTATTTTTGAGAATTCGCTGAACTTCTGATTGCAAATCCTGACTTAAAGATTGACCAGAGTTATGGAGAATAGCCGCTTGCAAGATAGCAGGATTATCTGAGTTTTGCTGCGCTCCAAAAGTCATTTGATTGAATTTGTTATTGTAATTAATATCTGTAATTGTTAACTCTGATTTAGCTTGTTCTAGTAACTGAGTTCGCGCTCCTTGAGTAATAATTAATATGGCTCCAATCCCTACTCCTAAAATTGATAGCAATTCACAAGCAAACAAACCTACTAACTGTTTGCGACTAATAGGAAGATTATAAAACCACTGGAATAAGGACTTTTTGGTTGGAATACAAGTAGCAATACTATGTTGATTTGGTTGTGGAACCTGAGAATTATCAATCATTAATTTATATGAAGATTGGGAATGTATAAAATTGGAATTATCATCTTTGCTAGCACCATTAAATCTATAACTCATACCCTAATCCTCTGGATTACAAAATTTTTATTCTTAAAGACTAAGTGCAAACCAATCATGAACATAGTTGTGTTTAAATTTGTGCATTTAAAGATTAGCAATCTTTTTGCCTGTCGCATATTCTCTCAAATAGGTGACTAATTTAGATATTAATAACCCCAGAGAATCAGAAAAAGTATTTTCTTGTGATTTTTTATACAATTTTTGTGAACTGTGTATGATGGGAGAGCCAGAGGATCTTAATTCTCACCTGCCAGGTTCAACTTGGCAACAAGGGTTTAGAGGCTCTGCCTCCGACAATGTTTATAAGTTATGTATGGCTTATATCATTTGAAAAATTTTTGGCAAAAGATAAATACCTCTTGAACTCTACCTTTTGTGGGAAGGGTTTTGAGGTAATTACGGGTAGCTAAGTAGACATGATATTATACCAAGGCTTTGCGAATATCAATAAGAGTAGTATTATACAAATACTGTTTGTCAATCCCTGCTTACATCCCTCCACTTAGTAGGGAATTTGTTATTTGAATACATGGGTAAACCGTGCATGAAACTTTGGTATACACATAAGTTCCTCAAATTGCGTCTGTTAAATTTTGTTGACAAATCAAATATTGGTACGAAATTCGGTTAAAACCATTAATTGGTTGAGAAATTTAGTCTAAAAATCGTCTAAATATTAAGACCTAGACTGTACAATTCAAGTTTTTTATAGAAAACTTGTAATATAGTTCCAGTCATTACTTAGTGGGCTTTATTTAATTCGTGTGGGTAAAAATTATCTTGATTCACAGGTGGTTGTTGGCGCTATTTACTGAGGGTGCAAGAAGTCAGCGTCTACTGACTGTAAATGCGAATGTCAAAACCTAAAGAAAGTGATATTCGACTACAAGAAATTTATTTCAGGAAATATAATCTCCTGGTGGGGTGATTCTTAAGCAGGTATGTGCTTGGGATAATCACAATTCCTGCCAACAAAAAATGTAAAAGCTTAGCTCTCTTGCAAAATTACCTTTTGCCAGAAAAGGTAGGCGTTAAAGGATTATTTAGTTCCTTTAGCCTTGCCTTTTATTGTTATGACTGCTAAGATAAACATTTTTTCGGTACTCAAGATAGGGGTTGTTACTTGTGTGATTAACCCCTGTGTTCTGTTGTCTTTTCAATTCAGAATCTAGAAACCAAAGTTTCGGTTATTTGTGGACGGAGGAGTGTTAATGACTGATTTAATTCAAGATGTTTTAAATAGTGATGAAAAAAAGAATTTACGTCAGTTCGCAATTCTGTTGCGCCAGTCAGAAAAAAGGTATCTGTTACGTAACGAAATTCTCAATACTTTCCACGACTACTGTAAACAACAAGCAAATTACGAGCATCTCTATCACAACTCTTACTTGAGTAAATTGGTTTATTTTACTCAAGAAATTATTCTGGATTCTGAAAGCATTTGCTTGGTTATCCGTCCCCGCATTGCTACTCAAAAAGCCTATCGGCTGTTAGATGATTTCACAGTAGAATCGGTGAGCATCCAAGAGTTACTAGACTTACGCGATCGCCTTGTTAACCGCCATCATCCCCAAGAAGGCGGCGTGCTGAAAATAGATTTTCAACCTTTCTATGACTATTCCCCCGTCATCCGTGACCCGAAAAATATCGGTAAGGGTGTAGCTTTCCTTAACCGCTACTTGTCCAGCAAATTGTTTTACGATCGCCGTCAGTGGCAAGATGCTTTGTTCAATTTTCTGCATCTGCACCACTACAAAGGCCATCAACTGCTGATTAGCGATCGCATTCAGACTCAGCAGCAGTTATCTAACCGTGTGAAGCAAGCGTTAACCCTACTGTCTCACTACCCCGCCGATACACCTTACGAAAACTTCCGGTGGGAATTGCAGAATCTCGGTTTTGAACCTGGTTGGGGAAACACCGCCGATCGCGTACACCAAAGTCTGGAAATGCTTGACCAATTGATAGATTCTCCAGACAATCAAGTGCTAGAAGCCTTTCTTTCCCAGATACCGATGATTTTCCGGATACTTCTGGTGTCGCCTCACGGTTGGTTTGGACAAGAAGGAGTGCTGGGAAGACCGGATACAGGCGGACAGGTGGTCTATATCCTCGATCAGGTGAAGGGACTAGAAAAGCAACTTCAAGAAAACATCGAACAGACAGGATTAGATGTGCTTGGCATCCAACCCAAAGTGATTGTGCTGACACGTCTAATTCCCAACAGCGAGGGTACAACTTGTAACCAAAGGCTAGAGAAAATCTACGGTACTAGCAATGGTTGGATTTTGCGCGTCCCCTTCCGAGATTTCAACCCCAAGCTGACGCAAAACTGGATTTCCCGATTTGAAATTTGGCCCTATTTAGAAACCTTTGCCATTGATGCACAAAAAGAATTGCTGGCAGAGTTTCAAGGTAAACCCGATCTGATTGTAGGGAACTATACTGATGGTAACTTAGTGGCATTTCTACTCGCAAGGCGGATGAATGTCACCCATTGTATAATCGCCCACGCCTTAGAAAAATCTAAATACTTATTTAGTAACCTCTACTGGCAAGACCTAGAAGATAAGTACCACTTTTCATTGCAATTCACCGCAGACTTGATGGCGATGAATGCGGCGAACTTTATTGTCAGCAGCACTTACCAAGAAATTGTTGGTACACCAGACAGCATTGGTCAGTACGAATCTTACCAGTCTTTTACCATGCCGGATTTGTACCATGTGGTGAGTGGCATTGAGTTATTCAGCCCCAAGTTTAACATCGTACCTCCTGGTGTCAACGAAGATGTTTACTTCCCCTACACCAGGACAGAAGAAAGAAAATTGAGCGATCGCCAACGCTTAGAAGACCTACTGTTTACCCTCGAAGATCCGACGCAAGTTTTCGGGAAATTACAAGACCCCAACAAGCGTCCCATCTTTTCCATGGCCAGACTAGACCGAATTAAGAACCTGACCGGTTTGGCAGAATGTTTTGGTAAAAGCAAAGAACTGCAAGAACACTGCAATCTCATCCTCGTTGCTGGTAAACTCCGTAGCGAAGATTCCACCGATCACGAAGAAATTAGCGAAATCGAGAAACTTTACCACATCATTGACCAGTACAACCTGCACGGCAAAATCCGGTGGTTGGGGGTACGTCTACCCAAGGGTGACTCTGGCGAAATCTATCGAGTAATTGGCGATCGCCGAGGAATTTTTGTCCAACCAGCCTTATTTGAAGCCTTTGGTTTAACCATTCTCGAATCAATGATTAGCGGACTTCCTACCTTTGCTACTCGCTTCGGTGGCCCGTTAGAAATCATCCAAGATAAAGTCAATGGGTTCTACATCAACCCCACCGACCAAACAGAAATGGCAGATATTATCTTAGAGTTCATTGCCAAGTGTAACCATGACCCCAACTACTGGAACGAAATCTCACAACGCAGTATCGAACGAGTCTACAGCAACTACACTTGGAAAATTCATACCAACCGCCTGCTGTCTCTGGCAAAAATCTACAGCTTCTGGAACTACACCTCTCAAGAACAACGCGAGGATCTGCTACGTTACATTGAATTACAGTTTCATATGATTTACAAGCCAAGAGCCAAAGCGCTTTTGGATAAGCATATGCAACAGTAAGCCAAAAAAAGGATTTTGCTTGGTGTCTTAGTGTCTTGGTGGTGAAAAAATCATTTTTGAAACACAAAGACACTAAGACACAAAGAACTGTTACAAATTTGTGAGCAGTCTTGCCTTTCTCAGAATAAATATCAGTAAAGTCTCTTGTTTAGAAATAATGTCAGCTGTCACTTCCATCCCTGGTTGAATGGGATACTGCTGATTATCTTTCTCTAAATAAAGTCTCTCTGGCTGAATTGTCACCTCGTAGTAAGGCACAGTTGGGGCGTTGCCGTTATTTTGTGGTGTAATGGCATCGACAGTTTTTGACCTGACAGCACCTAGTAGTGTGCCATAATCCGGGTAAGGATAGGCAGAAATTCGCATTTGCACTTTGCCTGCTTGACAATCTGAGACTTTTTCTAGTTTACAAACTTGAACTTGGCTAATATCTTGAGCGGTTACACGGGCTTTTATTACCAAAGGGGCTTTGCTGGGGGCAATTTGGGCGATCGCATCTCCAGGACGCACTACTTGACCGGGGTTTCGCAGTTCCAGTTTGAGGATCGTGCCTGCCTCTAAAGTACGAATTATAGTTTTTTGCAGTTCCGTTTCAACTTGTTTTAGTTCTTTTTGGTCGCGGCTAATTTGATTTTGAATTTCAATTTTACGCTGTAGCAGACTTTCTCGTTCTTGGTTAAATCGGGCTAGGTTAGTTCCACCTATGGCACGTTCAGTGGCAATTTTCTCCTTTGCCATTGATATCACTGCGTTACTTGGATTCAGTGCAGAAGCAGCCCGGTTACGTTTGGCAATTGCCGCTTCCACAGCTTGCTTTTGACTTTCAATCACTTGTTTTTGACTCTCCACAGTCGCTTTTTGCGATTCCAAGCTTTGTTGTTCCTGAACAACCGCCAGTTGTGCTTCTTCTAGTTGATTCTGAGAAATAGAGCCGGATTCGGCTATGGATTGATAGCGATCGCGCTTGACCATAGCTGCTTTTAATGCAGCTTCAGTAGCTCTAACGTTAGCTTCGGCTGATTTTAACTCGGCTTGCGCTTTTTGCAATTCATCCTGGGCAATTTTGATGTTAGCTTCGGCTTCTTGCACTTCGCTTGTGGTAGAGACTTTTTTTTCTTGATAGTCGCGTTGGGTGCGGTTGAGTTCTGCTGAGGCGGAGGCGACAGCGCGGTTGCTACGCTCAGTTTCCGCCGCAACTTGCCCATCTAAGGCACGAATTTGGGCATCCAGCTGCGCCAGTTGTAACTGACTTTGCTCGATATTCCCTTGCAGCTGGCTTTTTTTGGTTTGGAGTTGGGAGTCATCGATGGTGGCGATCGCATCTCCCTGTTTGACCACCTGATTCTCTTTCACCAAAATGCTCTTGACCATCCCTTCACCTGCTGCCTGAACGATTCGCAGTTCTCCTGTAGGACGGATGGTAGCAGGAGCTTTCACCGTGACATTATATTTGACGACAGCAGCGATCGTGAAGGCTACGCCAACAGTTCCGATTAAAAAAAGACCGCCGAGTGTTGTCCAAAGGCTGATACGAGGGAGAAACTCATCGTTTTGGACTTGGCGGAGTAGGTCTGGGGTCGGGTCACTCAGCATAACTCAGCATGAGCAATAAATTTAGTGTTATTTAATTATTTAATCTTGGTATCAGATTCATTTTATTTGAAATCTTTCTTAACTTTTATATTCAAAATATGTTTTATAGTATACTCGCATTCCTTTATGACATTGATTGTTTTGTAATAACTTTTACAATTATCTGTAAGCATTTATTTATGTCGCGATGATTCGTTTGATGCTCAGATAACTCGCGTAATTATCATTACTTGCTCGGAACTTTTCAGACATCCTCTAAGCTGTTAGACATTGATTATATACCTTAGCAGTTGCAGTGATTTTTCCTGCAACTGCTCCTTATTTGTGTGGTTGTTATTACCCACATCTTCTGAAAAGCTAATTCTGGTTAGGAGCGGGTTTAGCTAGAGAGTAGAGCTTTTACCCGATAGTTCATAGTAAAAAACTCGCCTCTATAAAAGAGGAGGTAAAGTGTAGCATTTCGGTGAGTAATTTTACATAAATTAATACTTGTTTTTTCTCCGGAAAGACAATTATAAAAAGGTATTTATTTATTCTAGAATAAATAGGCAATAACAATTAAGAAATATACTAAAACTTATCATCAAATAATTTTGATAATACACTACAGTTGGCAATACCAAAATCTATGATTTCGTTACTAATTTGTCACTTTGTTAGATGTACAAATTTAAACATAGGAATAAATTTATTTATTCCTAGTAATTTCAGTCGAATAAACTTGCGATATTTGACATAGAGGAAAACATGAAATCCAATCTCACAAGTCCATTGTTCACTGAACTGACTACCAGCGAAGAAGAAATTCTATCTGGTGGTAGTTGTTACTACGACGACGACAAGTTTGACGACGACGATGATGACGATGACAAGTTTGACGACGATGATGACGACGACAAGTTCGGCGACGACTAGGGCAACGAAGATTAATCGACTTGTCCTTAGTCCTTTAAACCGAATCAAAAACAGAATGGGGTGTAGAAGCTTTAACTATTTCTATTCTTACATTTTGTAATATCTGATTGTAATATTAATTGGCAGGGATTTTCCCTTTGAATGCTCTCATTTTAAATGAGTGTTTGTTCAGGGAATAATCCCTGCTTTTTTGCCTTTGCTAAATTTCCTATTGGGTACTGCGGTATAAGTTGCAAATGAAATATCAGGTTGTTCTACAGCATAGTCAAGCAGATTGCGGGGCGGCTTGTATTGCTTCTATTTCCAAATATTATGGGCGTACTTTTACGCTCAACCATACCCGTGAACTAGTAGGTACTGGACAATTAGGAACAACTTTGTTAGGTCTAAGGCGCGGGACAGAAATCTTGGGTTTCAACGCTCGCTCGGTTAGAGCATCCGTTGAGATCCTACATAGAATCAAAGAAGTGCCCCTACCAGCAATCATTCACTGGAAGGGCAATCATTGGGTTGTTTTGTATGCTCAGCGCGGCAGAAAGTATGTCATTGCCGATCCTGCCGTCGGCATCCGTTATCTCTCCAGACAAGAGTTAATGGAGGGTTGGACAGATGGGGTGATGCTTTTACTGGAGCCAGACGCGATTCGCTTCTTTACACAACCTGATGACGTAGAGATACGCTATGGCACGTCTGTACAGCGATTTCTGATGCGTCTGGTGCCTTACCGAGGCATTATTTCTGAAGCTTTTCTGTGCGCTCTCACGATCGGTCTGCTCTCTTTAGCTTCTCCTTTTCTGATCCAAATCCTCACGGATGATGTCTTAATTCGAGGTGATATCGAACTTCTTACAGCTGTAGTGCTCGCGGTTGTGGCAATGTACGTTGTCAGAGCAGGTCTGGCACTAGTTGAATATAACCTGATTGCACATTTTGCCCAACGGTTGGAGTTCGGGTTAATCCTAGAGTTTGGGCAACAAATCATGCGGTTGCCTCTGACTTATTATGAAACTCGTCGTAGCGGCGAAATTGTTAGCCGACTGCGAGATATTCGTCAGATAAATAGGTTAGTCTCACACGTGGTCGTAAGTTTACCGAGTCAGTTTTTTATTGCGGTGGTTTCTTTTAGTTTGATGCTGTTCTATAGCTGGAAACTGACCCTAGCTGCCGTGGTAATTGCTGTGACGATGACGCTATCTACAGTTGTTTTCCTGCCCACTTTACAGCAAAAGACTCGCAGCCTACTGGTTTTAGAAGCAGAAAATCAAGGCGTTCTGGTAGAAACTTTTAAGGGTGCATTGACGGTGAAAACTACTACCGCTGCTCCCCAATTTTGGGAAGAATTCCAGAGCAGATTTGGTCGTCTCGCAAATCTGACATTTGGCACTACTCAAATTGGGATTTTTAACAAAGTATTCTCCAGATTAGTTTCTGATGTTGGTGGCGTTACGTTGCTTTGGTTGGGTAGTACTCTGGTGATCGGCAAGGAATTAAGCATCGGTCAGCTACTGGCATTCAATAGCCTGAATCGTAATGTTGTCTCTTTAATTACTTCTTTAGTCGAATTTATAGACGACTTTACTCGTGTTAAAACTGCTACCCAACGCCTCAACGAAGTTATTGAGTCCACTCCAGAAATTCAAGGTGATGCTAAAAAGCCCTGGGCTAAAATTCCCGATCGCGCTGACATTATTTGCACCGACTTGAACTTTTATTACCCTGGCAGAACTGAATTACTAGAAGATTTTTCCCTCACTATCCCTGGTGGCAAAGTTATTGCTCTGATCGGTAAATCAGGTTGTGGTAAAAGTACGCTGGCAAAATTGATTGCTGGGTTATATTCGCCTCAGTCTGGCAATATTCGTATTGGCGTTTATAATCTGCAAGACCTCTGTTTAGATTGTCTGCGCCAACAAGTTGTCCTTGTTCCCCAAGACGCGCACTTTTGGAGTCGTTCAATTATTGAAAACTTCCGCTTGGGTTCTCCTCATCTTAGCTTTGAGAGCATTGTTAGAGCTTGCCAAATTGCCGAAGCTGACGAATTTATCAGTAGACTACCTGATAAATATCAAACAGTCTTAGGAGAATTTGGCGCGAATATTTCTGGCGGACAACGGCAACGACTGGCGATCGCTCGTGCGATCGTCAACGATCCATCGGTACTGATTTTGGATGAATCAACCGCTAGCCTCGACCCCGTGAGCGAAAGCCTTGTCTTAGATCGGCTCCTGTACCATCGCCAAGGCACAACCACTATCTTAATCAGCCACCGCCCTAGAGTAATCAATCGGGCTGATTGGATTGTACTGCTGGAAAATGGCAAGCTGAAAATGCAAGGTTCTTTAGAGGAGTTGCTTTCCCTACCAGGCGACCATTTAGACTTTTTAACTCCTTAACCAGGAGGAAGATTGACACTCCCCAGATTTTCTGCATGAATTTTGCTCTGCTCATTCATGCGGAAAATCTGGGAATTCTGATGTGATTTGATGACAAATTGCAAAAGTGGCAAAATCAAATTATCCCATTCACACAGTAATAGCAATTCTTAACATAGTTCGTAGTAAGCACAAAGCGTGCTTACTACAAGCCAAGAAAATTTGTAGTCATTTTTTCGAGAAGCAGTATAACGAGAGTGTCAAAATTGAGCAACATAGTGTCTGATTCAAATGCCACCTTTACCTACATATACCCAACAACCTTGGATAGAAACTTACAGTGAAATCATTGATGTTCGCTCTCCCAGTGAATTTGCGGAAGACCATCTCCCAGGTGCAATCAATTTACCAGTCCTGGATGATGCCGAACGCGCCGAAGTAGGGACGATATACGAACAAGTTAACCCCTTTAATGCCAGGAAAATCGGCGCTGCATTGGTAGCAAAAAATATCTCTCAGCATCTGGTTCAACACTTTGCCGATAAAGAAAAAAACTACCATCCTTTGGTGTACTGCTGGCGGGGTGGACAGCGTTCTAATAGTATGGCTTCGGTACTTAGCCAAATTGGTTGGCGAGTAACGTTACTCGCAGGCGGTTACAAGACTTATCGCGCTTATGTGCGTCAGCAATTGGAAGATTTGCCCAAAAAATTTACCTACCAAGTAATGTGTGGTCTCACTGGTAGCGGCAAGACTTATATTTTACGCCAGATGTGTAAACGTGGCGCTCAAGTTTTAGATTTGGAAAGTTTAGCTAACCATCGCGGTTCTCTTTTGGGTGAAGAGTGGCAAGGTAAAGCTTCACCCCAACCTTCACAAAAATACTTTGAATCTCTGTTACTGCAACAATTGCAAAGCTTTAATCTTGAACAGCCAGTGTGGGTAGAATCGGAAAGTCTGAAAATAGGTAGTATATATTTGCCCCAGTCTTTGTGGGAGAAAATGAAACAAGCAAGCTGTGTAGAAATTCAACTACCCATCACTGCAAGAGTTGAGTTTCTCTTACAGACATATTCACATCTGGTAAATTATCCCGATATTTTAAAAGCGAAGCTAGAAAAACTTAAATTCCGCTATGGCTGGCAAAAATTAAACGAGTGGTATCAATGGATTGATGCTGGCAAGTGGGAATTATTTATAGAAGATATCTTGCAGTTTCACTACGATCCAACCTATCGCAAGTCAATCCAACGGCATTTTAGCAATGTAGAACGAGTGCTCTCAATACCAGATTTATGCGATCGCAGCGTGGATCAATTGTTAGATTATGTCTGCTCGAATACTTATACTATCGCTTAGGCTGCCCACAGGTGATGACGGACTCAAGGCATACCAACCCACAACCCCAACTTTAACTCCTCGACGAAAAAAATAAATAAACCTTGATCGATATTCCTGGTAGCGCTGATTACGCGCTATCATCGGATATTGGCATGTTAAAATGTGTATCCCTGAACATCCATGACCGCTTCTTACTCTTCATCCCAATCCAACACAAACAACAGTGCGAACACATTTATTACCGACCATCGACTGGTGGATCGCAGTAAGCTAACCCAAATGTTTCAGCACTATGTCGAGACGAAGGAGAAGTATCCACACGCGGTGTTGCTGTATCGAGTGGGAGACTTTTTTGAATGCTATTTTGAAGATGCTGTGACTCTGGCGCAGGAATTAGAACTTTACCTCACCAGCAAGCCAGTCGGAGAAGTAGGAAGGGTATCAATGAGTGGTGTACCGCACCACGCTTGGGAACGCCATGCTACCCAGTTGGTTGAAAAAGGATATGCGGTTGTAATTTGCGATCAAGTGGAAGATGCGGCAGAAGCTGCTGGTAGGTTGGTGCGGCGAGAGGTAACGCGCGTTCTGACTCCTGGCACTTTGCTGGAAGAAGGAATGCTAAAAGCTAGTCGCAATAATTACCTCACGGCTGTGGTAATTGCTGGGGAACATTGGGGTTTGGCTTATGCAGATATCTCTACAGGCGAATTTCTGACTACGCAAAGCAGTAATGTAGAACATTTGACACAGGAATTAATGCGCTTGCAACCTGCGGAGGTGTTAATTCCTACTAACGCTCCTGATTTGGGTAGTTTGCTGCGTCCGGGGGAGAAATCTGAGCATTTACCGGAATGCTTACCACCTGCGTTTTGTTATGCACTGCGATCGCAACTTCCTTTTTCTGCTGGCGAGGCCAGATCGAGATTGTTGCAGAAATTTAAAGTGCGATCGCTCGAAGGTCTTGGTTGCGAACATCTCCCTTTGGCAGTGCGTGCGGCTGGGGGTTTGCTGGAATACCTGGAAGAAACCCAAAAAGAAAATTCCGTTCCCCTGCAAACACTCCGCACCTATACTATTACTGACTACCTGATTGTAGACCATCAAACGCGCCGTAACCTAGAAATTACGCAAACAGTCCGTGATGGTAGTTTTCACGGCTCCCTATTGTGGGCGTTAGATAGAACTTCTACGGCGATGGGCAGCCGAGCTTTACGACGATGGTTGTTACAACCGCTACTTGATACCAAAGGCATTCGGGCGCGGCAAGATACGATTCAAGAACTAGTGGAAAATACGCCCTTGCGTCAAGATTTGCGGCAGTTGCTACGGCAAATTTATGACCTGGAACGCCTGACGGGACGGGCTGGGTCTGGTACTGCTAACGCCAGAGATTTAGTAGCTTTAGCAGATTCTTTATCTAAATTACCAGAAATAGCACTGTTGGTAATGGAAGCTCACTC
Source organism: Fischerella sp. (assembly GCF_013388695.1). Lineage (NCBI taxonomy): Bacteria > Bacillati > Cyanobacteriota > Cyanophyceae > Nostocales > Hapalosiphonaceae > Fischerella > Fischerella sp. The sequence continues at coordinate 36,797 of NZ_JACAEU010000187.1, read as the reverse complement.
TCCGTTCCTCAAAGCCTTGCAGAAAGTGCCGCCTGTTTTGGAAGAGTTGGCAAAAAAAATCCAGGCTCATATTGTTGAATCGCCGCCGATACATATCAAAGAAGGCGGGTTAATTCGTCCTGGAGTTAATCCGCAATTGGATGAGAGACGGACTTTGGTGGAGGAAGATCACAAATGGATTGCCAATTTGGAAGTAGATGAGCGAGCTAAGACAGGTATTCCGACACTGAAGGTAGGATTTAACAACACTTTTGGTTACTATATCAGTATTTCCCGAGCCAAATCCGACCAAGTACCATCTAACTATATCCGCAAGCAAACCCTCAAGAATGAAGAACGCTACATTACCCCAGAGTTGAAGGAACGGGAAGTGCGGATTCTCACAGCGCAGGACGATTTATATAAGTTGGAGTATGAAATTTTTGTAGCGTTGCGGGAAGAAGTCGGACAGCAAGCGGAGGCTATTCGTAACCTTTCTCGGGCTGTGGCGGCGGTAGATGTGTTGTGCGGTTTGGCAGAATTGGCTGTGCATCAAGGTTACTGCCGTCCACAGATGGTGGAGGGACGAGAGATTTATATTGTCGATGGGCGTCATCCAGTCGTGGAACAGTCTTTGCCAGCAGGGTTTTTTGTGCCGAATTCCACACAATTAGGGAATAGGGTTGAGGGAATAGGGAATAGTAGAGAAGAAAATTCCCCCCCTCTCCCTCTGTTCCCCTCTCCCACTCCTGATCTAATCATCCTCACAGGGCCGAATGCGAGTGGCAAGAGTTGTTATTTAAGGCAGGTGGGGTTAATTCAGTTGATGGCGCAAATTGGTAGTTTTGTGCCTGCTAGGTATGCCAAGTTGGGAGTGTGCGATCGGATTTTTACGCGTGTGGGTGCAGTGGATGACTTGGCGACGGGTCAATCTACATTTATGGTGGAGATGAACGAGACGGCGAATATTCTCAATCATGCCACATCGCGATCGCTAGTTTTGTTGGATGAAATCGGCCGGGGAACGGCAACTTTTGATGGTCTTTCGATTGCTTGGGCGGTAGCAGAGTACTTGGCAGCGGAAATTCAAGCGCGGACGATTTTTGCTACGCACTACCATGAGTTGAATGAATTGGCGTCACTATTAGATAATGTGGCCAATTATCAGGTGACAGTGAAGGAGTTACCTGACCAAATTATCTTTTTGCACCAAGTCCAACCAGGAGGCGCTGATAAGTCTTATGGTATTGAAGCGGGACGGTTGGCAGGTTTGCCAGCAGTGGTAATTCAGCGGGCAAAACAAGTGATGGGACAAATTGAGAAGCACAGTAAAATCGCGATCGGTTTGCGTGAGGGTCTTCAGGAGAATGTCGATTGACTAATTATTTGGAGTCTTGTCAACTTTTGATACTGACTTGGAAATAGATTTCTATTTCGGTTCTTCAGTAGCTGTTATGCCAAACTATTAGTTATAGCCTCCAGAGAAACATTAAAAATTTGCGATTTTGGAATCTCAATAACGCTGATTTAGTAGTATTGAGTGCCTGCGAAACCGGGTTAGGAGGAAAGTTAGGCGACGGGATTGAGATTTTGGGATTTGGCTATGTTATGCAAGAGGCGGGTGCAAAAGCTGCGATCGCCTCATTATGGCAAGTAGCTGATGACGGTACGCAAGCACTGATGCATAATTTTTATACAACACTGCAACAAGATAAGCTGAGCAAAGCTGAAGCACTGCAAAAAGCGCAATTAGCGTTAATTGATGATGTATACGATCATCTGCCAATACTGATGATTTTCATCCTATTGATATCTGGTTGCGATCAACAAATAAATCTCAATAGCAGCGCCGCTGAACTGAAAGAATCAGAATCTGACACGGAAGCGAGATTGATTGCTGTCGGTGATATTTTGATGCATATGTCTGTTATTCGTTCGGGGTACAACCCAAAAAAGAAAGTTTATAACTTTAAGAACATTTTTAAGCAAGTCAAGCCGATTATTTCGACAGGAGATTGGGCGATCGCTAATCTTGAAACAACTGTAGCCGGATCTAAATTGGGCTATTCCGGTTATCCTCTTTTTAATGCGCCAGCGCAAATAGTAGATACAGCCAAATGGGCTGGCTTTAATGTTTTAACAACGGCGAATAATCATACGCTAGATAAAGGAGAAAAGGGACTGATTAACACGATTAAAAATATTCGTGCGCGGGGAGTTGTGCCCGTTGGTACAGCTACCTCACCTCAAGAAGCCTCAAAGATTTTAATTATTAAGAAAAAAATATTTCTATGGCGATTATGGCTTACACCTATGGAACAAATGGCATTCCTATCCCCAGAGAAAAGAATTATCTAGTCTCGCTCATCGATGAAGATAAAATCCTCAAAGATATCGCCAGAGCGTTGAAATTTCGCGTTTTGCCAATTGAAGCTGTTGTGACTAGTTCAAACAATTCACTTATTCCAACTCCCATGTATCCAGTTCTAAACAATTATCTTCTAGAATAAATAGCCATCTCAAATCCCTAAGCAATCAAAAATAATTTTTTTAGCGACATAACAACTTGAGCTATAATTTGTTTGCAATCAGAACTTAAACAGTTCAAAATTTAACTATTTTTTATAGTTTAATTAATTTTTTCATAACCTGTTCTTAACCAAAAAGAATGTAGTTTATATCTCATGCTGGTGTTTCAGTAGAAACCGATCGTTAAAAAACGAAAAATGTGAATTTTTCTATCATCATCTTGAATCGTGTAGTTAGTTGTGACAACAGCAGTTGTATCTAGTGTATGTTCTGTGGCGATCGCCTAAACCGTAACTTGGAACGGTAGTTCAAAGAGTAGAAACCAGCATTTCCACTGGTTTTGAGTGGCAATTGTTTAAAAACGACTTAGTTTCAATCAAGATTTAGCATCAACGGAGCAAATATCATGGTGGTCAAGGGAATGAAATTGGGGCTTAACCGCTTTACGTTGGCTGTCTCATTAACACTAACAGCAGCGACTTTCGCTGCGTCAATGCCTTCAGTCAAATCTCAAGGCACAAACACCATTGCTATTGATGGTTCCAGCACTGTTTACCCAATTACCGAAGCAGTAGCGGAAGACTTTCAAAAGCAGAAAGGAGGTGCAGTTAAAGTTACGGTTGGTGTTTCTGGAACTGGAGGCGGTTTCAAAAAGTTTTGCAGCGGACAAACAGATATCTCTAACGCTTCCCGCCCCATCCTCGCTAAAGAAATGGAGGCGTGCAAAAAAGCTGGTGTTCAGTACATCGAACTGCCAGTGGCTTACGATGCTTTGACAGTTGTTGTCAATCCCGCCAACAACTGGGCAAAAAGCTTGAGTGTCGCTGAACTCAAAAAAATCTGGGAACCAGCAGCACAGGGCAAGATTAAAAATTGGAACCAAGTACGCCAAGGATTTCCTAACGCTCCCCTAACACTCTACGGCCCTGGCCCAGATTCTGGTACATTCGATTATTTCACCGAAGCCGTTAATGGTAAGAGCAAAGCCAGCCGTACTGATTACACACCTAGTGAAGACGACAACGTACTAGTTCAGGGGGTTAGCCGTGATAAAAACGCCCTTGGCTATTTTGGCTATGCCTATTACGCAGCCAACCAGAACAAAGTGAAGGCTGTGCCAATTGATGGCGGCAAAGGCCCAGTGTCTCCCTCCAAGGAGACAGTAGAGAATGGAACTTACCAACCCCTGTCTCGACCCATATTTATTTACGTTAGTGCCAAAGCGGCGCAGCGCCCAGAAGTGAAGGAATTCGTTGAGTTTTACCTGAACAACGGTGCTAAATATGCACAAGAAGTCAACTATGTTCCTCTACCAGCCCAGGCTTACAAGATAGCACTAGGACATTTCCAAAAGCCCAAACTCGGCACTGTCTTTGGTGGAAAGGAAGCAGTAGGGCTGCAAGTTAATGAACTGCTACAGCGCGAGGCACAGCAGTAGACTGATTGCAGAAGTTAGGGGAAAGGGGAAAGGGGAAAGGGGCATGGGGCAAAGGAACTGGAAAAGTAAAAAGTAAAAAGTAAAAAGGTAAAAGAAAAAATTCTTTCTTTTTACTTTTAGCTTTTAACTTTTGACTTATTTTTGCCCAATCCCCAATTCCCAATCCCCAATCCCCATTTTCAAGACCTGGGCTGAATGAAATGTTAATATTCCATGTACCAGCAAGCTGAGACGTCTAAACAAATTTCCATATCCCCAAAGTTAGTGCGGGATTTGCGAGAACGGGTGATAGAGTTCCTGTTATTATTTGCAGCTCTATCTTCAGTGGCAACGACTGTTGCAATTATTGTTTTATTGATATATGAATCTGTAGAATTTTTCAGTAAAGTTTCCCTGTGGGAGTTTATCACAGAAACCCAATGGTCGCCTTTGTTTGCTGATGCTCATTATGGAATCTTACCCCTTGTTTCTGGAACTTTGGTGACAACCGCCATCGCTTTATTAGTAGCAGTACCGTTGGGTACGATAACAGCGATTTATTTGAGTGAATTTGCTGATGATAGGCTGCGGGAGGTAGTTAAGCCCTTCCTAGAGTTGCTGGCAGGTATTCCTACGGTAGTGTATGGTTATTTTGCCCTGTTATTCGTTACCCCGCTGTTGCAGATTTTTCTTCCCAATCTACCCGGGTTTAATATGTTGAGTGCGGGATTAGTCATGGGCATCATGATTATTCCTCTGGTTAGTTCTATTAGTGAAGACGCCATGCGGGCAGTTCCCGTGCACTTGCGCGAAGGTTCCTATGCAATGGGGGCGACACGCTTACAAACAGCCTTGCGAGTAGTATACCCCTCCGCCATTTCTGGGATATTTGCAGCTTATATTTTAGGGATTTCTCGGGCTGTTGGAGAAACAATGATAGTGGCGATCGCAGCTGGATTGCAACCAAATTTAACCTGGAACCCAATGGATCAGGCTGCAACAATCACCGCCTACATAGTGCAGGTCAGTTTAGGAGACCTTCCTCACGGCAGCCTTGAGTACCAAACGATTTTCGCTGCTGGGCTGACCTTGGTACTGATGACACTTATATTTAACATTATTGGGTATTTTTTGAGCAAGCGCTATCGGGAAATTTACTAGTATGTTAGGAGACGAACTAGAGGAACTCCGAGCCAATATTTCTCGCCGCAAATTGCTAGATGCTATTTTTGCCATCCTTGGCTTGTTAACAATTCTCGTAGCAGTCATTACCTTGCTGGCGCTGATAATTCGCTTGGCGATCGATGGCTCACCCCGTTTAGATTGGCAGTTCTTTACTTCTTTCCCCGGCCGCAAACCCGAAGAAGCTGGTATCCTCTCAGCTTGGGTAGGAACCAGCTTAGTTATGTTGGTAACGCTTGTTGCTGCAATTCCATTAGGTGTAGCCTCTGGTATTTACCTGGAAGAATACGCCCCCAAGAATTGGCTGTCTGCACTGATAGAGATCAATGTCACCAACTTAGCAGGTGTACCTTCGATTATCTATGGTCTGTTGGCACTGGGTTTGTTCGCAGATCGGTTAAAATTGGGTGAAAGCATTTTAACAGCAGGTTTAACTTTAGCCCTATTGGTGTTGCCAGTCGTGATCGTGACAACGCGCGAGTCTCTGCGAGCGATTCCCAACAGTATCCGTGAAGCCGCCTACGCGCTGGGAACGACCAAATGGCAAATGATCTGGGATCATACTTTACCCTATTCGATGGGTGGCATTTTAACGGGGATAATTGTGGGCTTGGCAAGAGCAATTGGTGAAACTGCCCCCCTCATCACCATCGGTGCTCTAACTTTTATAGCCTTTTTGCCAGAGTCTCCCATCAAAAGCGAGTTCCCTTTTATCTCCCTAGAATGGTTAAAAGCACCGTTCACAGTCATGCCTATCCAGATGTTCAATTGGGTATCTCGTCCGGAACCAGCATTTCAGCTGAATGCAGCAGCAGCAGGTGTCATACTCATTGCCATGACCCTTGTTATGAATGGAATTGCTATTTATCTACGCTATCGTTTTCGTAGGGGTATTAAATGGTAGAAGAAGCCCAGGATCGCAATACACCAACAAAACTTCAACCCAAGGCAACGGTCAATCACCTCAATTTCTACTACGGTTCTGTCAAGGTGTTGAAAGATGTCAACATGGTAGTAACCAAGAACATGGTAACTGCCTTGATTGGCCCTTCTGGGTGTGGTAAAACAACCTTACTGCGGTGTTTCAATCGTCTGCATGACCTCTACCCAGGCAATCGCTATGAAGGAGAAATCTTACTAGACTCCTCTCCCGTTAACGTTCTCAGTCGTAAGGTTGACCCAATAGAATTGCGGATGCGGATTGGTATGGTATTTCAAAAACCCAATCCCTTTCCCAAGTCAATTTATGAAAATGTCGCGTATGGTTTGCGAGTACGGGGTATATCAAAGCAAAGTATCATTGACGAAAGAGTAGAGCAAGCCCTTCGTGATGCTGCTTTGTGGGATGAAGTCAAAGACCGTTTGAAAGACTTGGCTTTTCAGCTTTCCGGGGGTCAACAGCAGCGCTTGTGTATTGCTCGTGCTTTAGCAACCAATCCAGAATTGATTCTTTTTGATGAACCAACTTCTGCTCTAGATCCCAATGCAACTTCTAGCATAGAAGAATTGATTGGTCAGTTGAAACAACAAGTCACCATTTTGATTGTCACCCACAGCATGCAGCAAGCAGCCAGGCTTTCTGACTACACAGCTTTCATGTACTTGGGTGAATTAGTAGAGTTTGGGCTGACAAAGGATGTGTTTAGCAGTCCCAAGCAGCAGCGGACAGCCGAATATGTGTATGGACATATTGGTTAGCTTGTGTAGCGATTTTGGAGCAGTGATACCAAGTTGCGTTCTAACATGTCATTCTGAGCGCAGCGAAGAATCTCCAAGATGCTACTCTGCGAGAAGCCGCCCTGCGGGCGTCTACGCTGCGCACCCTGCGGGAAGCCGCAGAAGCGTCTACAGCATGACAGATTACTTCTTTGACTGCAACTTGGTATGACAATGTTAGGTTTAAACTTCGTGTATCGTCCCGTAGAGAAATTAAACCTAATAAAATCCCGAAAATCTTAATTTTTGTTCTTTCAGCCGTGTAAATTAACTTTTTGAGTCGTAAATTAACTTTTTGAGTTGTAAATCAAGTTTGTGAGTCGTAAATTAACTTTCTGAGTTGTAAACTTGTTTTTGTACAAAAATTTGGGGCGTTGCATAAATGCGGGATGATTTTCGCTTTGTCATGCTGAGTGCAGCAACGCGGAACGAAGCATCTGCCGAGATTCTTCGCTTCACTTCGTTACGCTCAGAATGACAATTCAACCTACAGTAAGCTTGAGAGAGCCATGCAGTTAAAAAGGTGCAGGACAACCCGCAGTTGTTTGAGAAGTGCGTTGAGGATTGGTAGCGGTGGGATCGTAGGCTGTAAGCACTACCTCACCTTTGTTGTTATACACCCATCCTCGTGCCGGGATAATCTGTTTGGAAGTAGTATCAACGATTGGCTGATTGATTTTTGCACTTTGGGAATTGCTTGTGCTGGTGGTAGGTTCTACTAAATCAACGCGAACATTATCAGTTTTTAAGCTTTGATTGGGACTGCTTGGCAAGCCACCCCGTCCGGTGACGACGAAGGTACTATTAACACCTCGCTGACAAGCATTTTCGGCAATTTTGTCACTCGGATCTGTAACATTTTCAGGTAGTTCAGTTAATCCCTGACTGGGGTTAATATCTGGGGTGTTGATTGTAACAGTACCGCTCAAGGTTGGATTTTGTTGCGAAATGGCAGTGATGTCATTAGTAGGTAGCTTATTTGGATCTAATTGCACTGGCTCTGTTGTGTTCAAAAGCCGCTCTAGTTCTGCCCGACTACGCACCACCATTCCAAACAAAGCTTGAGTGTTAATTGTGATTTTTCCACCGCTTCCACTGAAAGCATTGGCGGTGATGTCGCTATTTTCGTTGGGAAAAGCAACGATGTTGTCGGTATTAATAGTGATATTTCCACCCGCAGCAGTGCCTGTAGCGTTGGTGGTAATGTTGCTGTTGCGACGCAGGATTAAATCACCGGAATTGAGGAAAATATTTCCTGTTCCGCCTGTTGTATCAGCAACAATTTTACCTTTGTTATCCAGCAGAACAGATTTCGCTGTAATGTTTAGATCACCTGCGCTTCCCGATTCTTCTGTACCTACACTCACTACACCGCTATTTCTTATATTCAACTTGTTTGCTTCAATTGTTAAGCTTCCACCCTTACTTGTACTATTTCCACCAACTCCTGCACTTATTTCTGCTGGATAATTTTGATTTGGGGATGTTCCTATTCCAGAGACTTCTATTTCATTAGCTTTGATTCTTAAATTTCCGCCTTCACCTTCTCCTGATGTACGGACTGATATTTCTCCACCATCTCTTACAATTAAACGTCTAGTTTCAAGATTTACATTACCTCCTTTCCCCACTGCTACTCGCTCAACAGGTGCACCTATATTACTTCTCTCTCCATAACTACCTGCACCGGTTACTTCTATTAAATCGGAAGCACGAATGGTCAAATTCCCTGCATTGCCAATGCCAATGGTGGATGTGTCTACCGTTCCTCCATTTGTTATTCGTAAACTTTCAGTATTTATCGTCAGACTTCCGCCTGCACCTCTACTGAGTTCCGTCTGCCTTGGGTCTAGTCCTACCCCAGCAAATATACCTGTAGAATAGTAATAAGCGGCATCTGGTGTATTAAAAATATCTATTTGTTGAGCATTAATTATTAAATTACCCGCATCCCCTCCTCCAAAAGTAGCAGCTTGCACTTTGCTACCGTCACTAATACTTAAATACTTAGTTTCAATAGTCAATGTGCCTCCACTGGAGAATTCTTTGCTTCCTAAGTCAGCTGTAGCCAATATACCGCCAGGTCTAAATTCTGGTTGATCTCCACTCAGTTCTACTGACTCGGAAGCATAAACTGTCACATCTCCTGCCTTTCCTATATTGTCAGTAGAACTATTAATAAATGAACCGTCCTGACTAATTAATCTGCGAACGTTAATTGTGATATCGCCACCATTACCATTACCAGAACTACTGGTATCTATTCTTGCCTTTTTTTGAAGGATTAGGTCTCCAGTATTAGCATTAATAGTTATCTTTCCTGCATTCCCCTGTCCAGAAGTTGAGGTTTCAAGCCGAGCACCGTCTTTTAGTGAGAAGGAACCTGCATCGATGGTAATACTGCCTCCATTACCAACAGTTCCTGTATAGACTGAACTGCCAATCCCACTGACAAAACCATTTTTCTCCCCAGCAATATCAACAGCACCAGTCACTTTAACATTCACATTGCCTGCATCTCCCCTTCCTGCTGGTAAAGTATCAGATGCCGCACGAGTAAAAGTTTGTAGCTGACCGTTGTCTCGTAGTGTTAGACTTGCAGCAATGATGTCAATGTTGCCACCCTTACCCACTCCCCCTGAATCCAGGTTGCTGATAATAGCACCATCTATAAGAGAAACACTATCTTTTGCACGCACTGTCACGTTCCCTGCATTCCCCTCTCCAGAAGTCGAAGTAATAAGTTGAGTGCCATCTAGTAGTGAGAAAGAACCGGCATCAATCGTAATATTTCCCCCGTTGCCTTTTGCTCCTTCTAACACATCGGAGAAAATTGCACTAACATTTCCGTCTTTACTTCCAGAGACTGTCACCGCACCAGTTACATTAATATTGATATTCCCGGCATTCCCCTGTCCACGAGTTGAGGCATTAAGCCGAGCGCCATCTCGTAATGAGAAGGAGCCAGCATCAATCGTAATATTTCCCCCGTTCCCAACTGTCCCCTCTGATACTAAGCTGCGAATCCCACTGGAAAAACCATTTTTCTCCCCAGCAATATCAACATTACCAGTTACTCTAACATTGACATTGCCAGCATTACCCTGTCCAGCTAGTTGGTTATCATTTGCTTCACGAGTAAAAGTTACCAAAGTTGCGCCATCTCGTAGTGTCAGTGAAGCAGCATTGATGTCGATGTTGCCACCGTTACCTACACCTCCTGCTTCTACTGTGCTGAAGATGTCGCCATCTGCAAGAGAAACAGAATCTTTTGCCCGTATTGTCACATTCCCCGCATTCCCTTGTCCAAAGGTTGAGGTTGCAAGTCCACCAGCACCATCTCCTAACTTGAAGGAACCAGCATCAATGGTAATATTTCCCGCATTGCCAACTGTCCCCGTATCCACTCTGCTGTCAATCGCACTGGGAAAACCGTTTTTCACACCAGTAATATCAACAGCACCAGTCACTGTTACATTCACATTCCCTGCATCCCCCCTTCCTGCCAATTGAGTATCAGATGCACCGCTAGTAGCAGTTTGTATTCGAGCACCATCTTGTAGCGAAAGAGTCGCAGCATTGATGTCGATATTGCCACCCTTACCCACACCTCCTGCTTCCACCGTACTGAAGATGTAGCCACCTGCAAGAGAAACAGCATCTTTTGCCCGTATTGTCACATTCCCCGCATTACCTTGTCCAAAAGTTGAAGCAATTAGTCGAGCGTCATCTCGTAATGAGAAGAAACCAGTATCAATGATAATATTACCCCCATTGCCTTTTGAACCCGATTGCACTGAATTACGAATTTGGCTACCAGAATCAGCAACTCTAATTTCTCCAGTTGCATTAAGCGTAATATCCCCCGCAACAGTTTCAGGTGTTCCCAAACCTTGATCAATACCAGCAAAAAGCCTACTTCCTGACAAAATTTCTAAATTTCGAGCATTAACTGCAATATCACCGCCACCAGCACCTTGTACACGTATAACTGCTTGATTGGTAAGCGATACATCTGCACGAATCACATTTTCAGGAAACCCCAACCTGAAATTATTCCCATCAAAGAGAAGATTTACATTTCCAGGTTCTGCCAATCCTCCCAACTCAACTCGTCCTTCTGGCGCTGTCAGTTCTCCTTCATCTAAGCTGACGTTACCACCCACCAGTGCTAAAGTTTTTCCTGGTTGTACTTGAAGACCAACATAGTTGCCGTTGATATCCTGAACTATAGATTGATTGGTAATACTCCCCGGATTATCCCGAAATCTTAACCCAATCGGAATATTCACACTCAACAACGGCGGTGCTTGTAAATTAGTAGCACTAAACTCTACCCCATCTGGAAATAACAAACTATTAGCCGTCGTGCCAAAAAATGAACCACCGATATTGAGACTAGCATTCGGCCCAAAAAATATCCCGGCTGGATTGAGTAAAAATAAATTCGCGCTACCTTGGGTTCTAATCAAACCATCAATATTAGATATAGAACCACCAGTCACCCGACTGATGATATTTTGCACATCAGGATTTTGAAATACCGCCGAACCACCAGTAGGAACAGAAAACTGACTAAAGCTGTGAAAAAGATTTCCCCCGGCTCGATCGCCATTTTCAATGGTGAAATTTGAGCCATCAGGGCTAGTAACAGTAGTAGATAAACTTCCATCGCTTGACACTTGCGCTCTGACGGGGTTGATAGATGCAACAAAGCCCAAAATAACTAAAGGTAAGGTGACAAAGAGCGATCGCATATAAGATATTCTGTTATTTACGGTAATATACCGAATTTCTCCGTTTTTTATTAAACAGCGATTGAAATAGAAAATCTACTACTAGATCCTCATCGGTGTGTATCTGCGATCGCTTTAAATAAAAATAATCTGTGTTATAAACAGACTTCCTATATATCAATAGGCTTGGCGATCAGAAAATTTGCTCGATTTTGCAGAATCTGTAGAGACGCGAAATTACCCTGCGGGAACGCCTGCGGCGTACGCGTCTCTACATCCAGGAATTCTTACTTCAGCAAAAACTCTTTCACAAACATCACCGTTGCATAAAATTGGTAATCAATATTTTTCTTCTTACTAAACCCGTGTCCCTCATCCTTCGCCATCAAATACCAAACTGGTACATTATTCTTTCTAACTGTCGCCACAATTTGTTCTGCTTCCTTGAGGGGAACGCGAGGATCGTTTTTACCGTGAATGACAAATAGAGGTTTTTTGATACTGCTGGCGTTATTCACTGGCGAAATCTTCAGCAGGAATTCTCGCATTTTCGGATCGCGTTCATCACCGTATTCTACCCGTCGCAAATCGCGCCGATAGCTCTCAGTATTTTCCAGGAAAGTGACAAAATTAGAAATGCCGACAATATCAATGGCAGCACGAATGCGATCGCTATATTTCATTGCCACTGCTAAGGACATATAACCGCCATAGCTACCCCCTGTCACCAAAATGCGGTCTTTATCCAAATCTGGTTGAGTAGCTATCCAGTCTAGGAGTGCTAGGATATCTTTAACAGAATCTTCCCGCTTATAGTCATTATCTAATGTCAGAAAGGTTTTGCCGTAACCTGTAGAACCCCGGACGTTGGGAAACAGCAAGGCAACACCCAACTCGTTCAAGTAGTAATTATAGCGCCCTAAAAAGGATGGGCGAAACTGTGCTTCCGGCCCGCCGTGAATATCAATGATTACCGGACGTTTACCTTTAAATTTGGCTGGGGGAGGATAGAGAAAACCGGAGATGGTTCTACCATCAAAGCTTTTCCAGCGTACTAGTTTGGCGTCGGAGAAATTTGCTGTATTCAAACCGCCAGTTTCGCTTTCTGTCCAGCGTTCAACTTTATTAGTGCGGATATTCAGCGAGTACACGTCTGCGGTGGAACGGGCCGACATCAGGGTAAAGCCTAAATCTTCATTATTGCGATGCCAGGTAACACCATATACTTGCCCTACTGGTAATTTGGGTAAGGGTTTTTCTTGTTTCGTTGCCGTCTCCAATAGGTGCAGTACGCTTGTCCCATCTTCATTGGTAACAAAGGCAATATGCTTACCATCTTTTGTTAGGTCGAAATCTTCCACATCCCAAGGAATATGGCTAGTCAGATAAGTATGTTGTTTAGTAGCTAAGTCCACATATGCTAACCGAGTAAATTCGGAATCGCGATCGCTGATGACATATAAGCCTTTTCCATCCTTGCTAAACAAACCCGCGTCATAGGCGACTTTCTCTTTGCCTCCTTTGGGTGTAATCAGTGTTTTCTCTCCTGAGTTGGTATCCACCACCCAGAGATAACTTTCATTGACGGAAATGCTTTCTATTGCCAGTAATTGACGATCGTCGGTTGACCAGTCCAAGGGGCCCCAACCGCCACCTTCCACCTGTGCTAAAAGCTTGTCGCTTTGAGTATTTTTCGGGTCGATAATGTAAAAATCGTTATCTTTACCCGTACGACGGGTGGAGGTGTAAATCATGCGATCGCCTTTGTTAGACCACACGCCCCAACTGTTTCTTGACTTGCCATCGGTCAGCAAGGCGATCTCTCCTGTCCCTAAATCAAAGCGGTAGTTTTGGTTAAATTCATTACCACCAATATCTTTACCTAAAATCCGAGAGAATGCTCCCGCCACAGTCGAAGACTTGGCGGCGAGATGAATTCCCACGCCAAAACGCAATTTAAGCTAAAATTCGAGCAGTTCAAGGATTTTCCCTCTATGTAACTCATGTTTGAAACTCTGCAAACTCAACTATACGAACTCGAACAATTCGCTAATTCTCTTGTTTCCAATCAGCTGACGCATCTGAGTTTATTGAGCATCGGTATCATATTTGTTGCTGGGTTGCTCACTAGTCTCACACCCTGTATGCTGTCTATGTTGCCTATCACCATCGGTTACATTGGTGGCTATGAAGCGAAAAACCGCCTGCAAGCAGCTGCCCAGTCTACTTGGTTTGCTTTGGGATTGGCAACTACGCTAGCAAGCTTAGGAGTGGTAGCAGCTTTAGTCGGAAGAGTCTATGGGCAAATTGGAATTGGTTTGCCAATTATTGTCAGTATTATTGCTATTTTGATGGGTTTGAATTTATTAGAGGCCTTGCCCTTGCAAATGCCTTCTTTTGGAGGTACTGAGTGGATTTCTCAAGAATTACCCCAAGGAGTGCGAGCCTATGCAATCGGTCTAAGTTTTGGTTTAGTAGCCTCTCCTTGCAGCACACCAGTTTTAGCCAGCTTACTGGGTTGGGTTGCCAATACGCAAGACCTAATTTTAGGCGGAATGCTGCTAATTTCCTATACAGCAGGTTATGTAGCACCCTTAATCTTGGCAGGTACATTTACTGCTTCTATTAAAAAAATATTAGAATTGCGTCGCTGGTCTGGTTGGATTAACCCAATTAGTGGAGTATTGTTAGTAGGATTTGGTGTTTTTTCTCTGATTTCTCGGATTCCTTTTTAAGAGTTAGTAGATAGTGGTTAGTAGATAGTGGGTACTAACTACCAACTACTAACTACTAATAATTTACTTTTAGTAATTCAAATGACTTTAGATAACACAAATAATTCAGCTTCAGAAAAATCAAATTGGTGGTCAGTTGTCGGGCAGGTTTTGCGACAGGATTTTTTGCCTGTATTGACAGATTTACGCTTGGCGATCGCCCTACTACTTCTCATCGCCCTCTTCAGCATTAGCGGTACGGTAATTGAACAAGGTCAATCACTATCCTTTTATCAAGCAAACTACCCAGAACACCCAGCTCTATTTGGCTTTCTAAGTTGGAAAGTTATTTTAACTCTGGGCTTAGATCACGTATATCGTACTTGGTGGTTTTTGTCCTTACTTATCTTTTTTGGCACTAGCTTAACTGCTTGTACTTTTACCCGTCAGTTACCAGCTTTAAAAGCCGCCCGTCGCTGGAAGTTTTACGACAAACCCCGGCAATTTACAAAACTCGCGTTGAGTGCAGAAATAGATAACCAAACGTCAAATTCCGCGTCTCTACAAAACCTGACGCAAATATTACAGAATCGCCGCTATAAAGTTTTTCAAGAAAAAGGCAATATTCTTTATGCCCGTAAGGGAATAATTGGACGCATCGGCCCAATTATTGTACATATAGGTATTGTAGTAATTCTCTTGGGATCAATTTGGGGAGCAATGACTGGGTTTATGGCCCAAGAAATGGTTCCCAGTGGCAATACATTTCAGGTGAAAAATATTATTGATGCCGGCCCTTGGGCAACACTACCAACTAATAAAGATTGGTCTGTGCGCGTCAATCGTTTTTGGATTGACTATACTCCTACCGGCAGTATTGACCAGTTTTATTCAGACTTGTCTGTTGTGAATAAAGAAGATCAGGAGATTGACCATAAAACTATTTTTGTGAATCAACCTCTGCGTTATCAAGGTCTGACTTTTTATCAAACAGACTGGGGAATTGCTGCTGTAAAAGTGCGCGTCAACAATAGTCCAGTTTTCCAACTACCAATGGCATCATTGAACACCAATGGCAAGGGACGCATCTGGGGAAGCTGGATTCCGACCAAAACAGATTTAAGTGAGGGAGTCTCCTTGGTGGTTAAGGATTTGCAAGGCATGATGTTAATTTACGACAGCAAAGGCGAACTGGTTGACACTGTGCGTAATGGCATGTCTACCCAAGTTAATGGTGTCAAGTTGACTGTTCTGGAATTAATTGGCAGTACTGGCTTGCAAATTAAAGCCGATCCAGGAGTACCCATTGTCTATGCGGGGTTTGCCTTGCTGATGCTGGGTGTGATGATGAGTTACTTCTCCCACTCCCAAATTTGGGCTTTGCAAACAGATGGTCGTCTCTACGTGGGTGGCAAAACGAATCGCGCTCAGGTAGGATTTGAACGAGAGATGTTGGAAATATTCGATCAGCTGAGTTCTCCATCAAAAGATAAAGAAGAGGAAAAAGCAGCGATCGCTTAAATTATCGAAGGTTGTACCTTGACAGGGATAGTCCCTAACTTTTTTGGCGATCGCCTGCGCTTGCGATGTCATTTGTTCCGAAATTCCTGCTGGTTGCCAAGATTCCTGGTAATCTCCTCTTTCTTGACGATGACCAATATGTAAACGCTAAATACAACATTGCACAAATTCGTAACGAATTAAATTTGGAAAGACTCTGCGCCCCTCCGCGTTCACTTTGCGTTCCTCTGCGTTTAAAACTGCCACTCTTTTACGCAAAGCCCTACCAAGTTATCAGAGGTAGTTCATGTCAAAGCTCTCCGCAGTCTTTCTTCAAAAGAAACTAAGTCTACTCCCAGATTTTGCAAAATTCTAATTGCTGCTCCCCCTCCCTCATGGAGAATACCTAATAGCAAATGTTCTGTACCAATATAGTTGTGACCGAACTGTCGAGATTCTTCAACCGCTAGTTCTAACACTTGCTTAGCTCTTGGTGTGAAGGGAATATCTAAAGGCGTTAATCCTCTACCTCTGCCAACAATTTTTTCTTCCTCAATCTTTACATTTTCCAAGTTTACCCCTACAGAAGTGAGAAACTGGGATGCAAAGCCACTGCCTTCTCCTACTAATCCTACTAAAAGCTGTTCAGTGCCAACATATCTATGTCCCAAGCGGCGAGATTCATCTTGAGCAATATTGATAGCTATGACAGCTTTTTGAGTGAATCTTTCAAAACCCTTAAGGTGGAATCTGTCAGACACAGATCCTAAGAGTTTTTCAAATATAGACTCAAAAAATTTTTCAAACATAAACCCTTCCTGCGTCGATGTATGGTTTACTGATTCGAGGGTGCTTTCCTTGGAGACGTTGCGAAGAAGTTCACCTTTAGTTCTCCCTGTCGATAAAAAAGCCAGCAAATCCTCCATCGTCTCAGCGTTAGCTGAGTACCGTAGAAATTGCTTTTCTTTTTGGCAATTTACTAATCCCTCAATCCGCAGCTTCTCCAAATGATGAGATAAGGTTGAGTTCGGGATTTTTAGCTTTTCCTGAATCTCACCTACAGTCATCCCGTCCGGATAAGCTGCAAATAGCAGTCGCATTATTTCCAATCTTGGCTCCGACCCCAATGCAGCAAAGATATCTGCATATCGAGCCGTGTTGTTTATTTCCATAATTCTAGAATAACTGAAATATTCAGAAGAGACAAATCAATATTCATATTAGGGACTTCCAATTCAAACAATATCCAGCCAATGGTTGTAGGGTGCGTTAGGCTTAACGCCGTAACGCACCCTACGTAATTATTTTTTGGTAAAAGGATAAAAAACTCGCTATGGAGCTGGAGCTGTTGAGCCGCTTTAAACCCTTGCCTAGAGCGATAAATCCTACCCCACGGGAAGCCGCCTTGACGGGCGTCTACACTACGAACAAAAGTTTTATCTTATATTTAACTACGTCCACTACTTGGCAGCGGGAGTATCAAGTCTTCCCACTCCCTAGCAAATATAGTAGCGCCATACGCACGGCGACACCGCTGGTAACTTGGTTCTGAATCAGGCTAAATTCTGGGTCATCCATTAAGTCAGAGCTAATTTCGACACCACGATTTACCGGGCCGGGATGCAAAACTTTGACATTGGGCTTGCACAGTTGCAGTTTTGAACGTGTGAGCCCAAACAACTGATGATATTCTCGTAAAGAAGGTAACAGATGTGCTGTCATACGTTCTTTTTGCAAACGCAAGGTCATGACAAAATCAGCATCCCTTAAAGCAGGTTCTAATTCCCAATGGAGAAAAAGTTTACCTGGTCTATTTTTGCCATAGTCTGCAAATAATCTCGGTAATAAAGTGGGTGGTGCTGCTAAATGCAGTTCTGCACCACTAGCGGTGAAACTCCAAATATTTGATCGCGCTACACGTGAATGCAGAATATCCCCAACAATAGCAATCTTTTTATCTTTAAGAAGTTCCAGGCGGGGGTAATCTGGATCGAGCAGAGTACAGATAGTAAATAAGTCTAGCAAAGCTTGAGAAGGATGCTCGTGTTGACCATCACCAGCGTTGAGAACGCTAACTTTTACACCTAAACGATCCATTTCCTCGGCGATCGCATTAGGTACTCCCGCCTCCCGATGGCGGATGACCATTATATCAGTTCCCATCGCCAAATAGGTCTTGGCCGTATCTAGAATAGTCTCTCCTTTAGTCATCGAAGAGGTAGCAGAGGCGAAGTTCAGCGTATCTGCCGAGAGGCGCTTGGCAGCAAGCTCAAAGCTGCTACGAGTGCGAGTGGAAGGCTCAAAAAATAAATTTGCCACCACCTGTCCCTGTAAAGTTGGCACTTTCTTTGTCCGCCGTGATAGCACCTCCTGAAAACTGGCGGCGGTTTGCAGTACGATGTCGTATTCAGCTGGGGTAAAGTCAGCAAGTGTAAGAACGTGGTGGCGAGTCCAATTAGTAGTCGGCATAAACAGTTATTAGATTTTTGTAGAGTAGCTACGTTTACGCGACTCTACAGTTTTTTAATTTACATATGCAGAGGAAATATTACCATCTGATCAATATCACAATAGATACCAGCTTATATAAAGGCTGAAGTACAAAGTATGAGATATTCACATCTGTCTTGAAAGATGGCCATGGGGAAATGGGCATCGGCAAGGGGTTTTCTTCCAATTCTCAATCCCCGATTCCCGATCCCCAATCCCTATTTTCGAGACAAGGGCTAGTGTTAGCCCCTGTGACTTTGTTCAATCTCTCTGGATAAGGAATAGCAAATTTCTAAAAATATTCGCATTAGTTGGGATGGATTAATCCGTCCTTCTCACGAACTTCTGTGAATTCAGAAACTTTCTTGAGAACTTTAGAAGAGGCTAAAGCAACTGTTTCTTTTAAAATTTCGAGGACACGTTCCGTCTTAGATTCCCAGTCAAAATAATTCTGTGTCACCCGTCGTGTACTTCCTTCACCTAGACAACGGCGTTGTTCTGGTGATTTAGCTAAAGTAATCATTGCCTTAGCAAAACCGTTAATGAAGTCTTCTTGAGAGGATGGTTCGACAAGAATGCTACAAGTATCATTCAAATATTCAACCGGACCCGCCCATTTAGCAGCAATAACGGGCAAACCGACAGACATCGCTTCTAATAATGCCAGTCCGCCACATTCTCGTAGGGAAGGCATGACATAGACATCGCTTTCACAGAAAAGCTTCATACACTCTTCAATAGGAATACGACCATGAAAGTTTACAGAGTCTTGAATTCCTAATTCTTTAACCCGTGCTTCAATCGACTCTTTGAGTTCGCCATCACCAATCAACTCCAGCACAGAGTTTGTCTGTTCTACCACCGGCTTAAAGGCTTCAACTAAGAACTGTGCCCCTTTCCAATCCACCATTCGTCCGCAGAAAACAAATCGAACTGGCTGATCCGGCTGAGGTTCTCTCGCTTTCATTCCCTTCCAACGAGAAAGATCAACCCCACTTTCAACCAATTCATACACCTTACCTCTGTATCCTTGAGGTAAAGCCTTGGCTGTACGTTGGTTGCCAACGAGTAACACATCAGCCTTTAATTTCCCAGGTACTAAACGGTGTCCAATCCAAGATAAAAAGCGGGCTGCTTCTATAAAGAAATGAGTAAAGGGAGAGTCCATATAGCGAAACGCCGGAGGAAGTTCTAAGCCACCACACATCGGTCCGATCGCGACTGGTACGCCCAAATCGTACATGAAACTTAGACCTTTAGGAGTAATGGGCGTGGGTTCAAAGACAATGGAAATATGATGTTCTTTGATGAGTTGCTTTACCCGCGAACGAGCTTGCCATTGGGTAATTAGGTGTATCATCTGGCCAAAAATCAAATCCTCTATTCGATAGGGAAACAACTGCCCCATCTTATAGATCGCGACTTGCAGCCAATTATCTTCTACAAAACTAATTTTTTTGAATATCTCCTCTGAAAAGATCTCTTGCAGTTCATCCCTAGTGCGGGCGTGGCAAACCATCCAGACATCATGACCGCGGGCTTGCAGAAGTTTAAAATAATAGTATGGGACGCTTGTCTCTCCGCTCATCCGCAACGATACATTTTCGGTAACAATAACCACCCGTAGCGATTCTTGACGAGGTTTTTCATTTGTTTGAACCATACTAACTCCAGAAAGGATTTGTATAGTACGTTTATAAGAATAATTATTGGTTGTGTTGCAAAAATAAAGATTCAGTTGCAATAATTTGAAATTATTGATAATTAATCTGTTTATAAGATGTTAACAACACCCTAATAACAGCATATTCAGAGCAATTACTACTTCTTCAGCAATGTCCTCATGACACTTGCAATTTGTTTTAGAAGAGGTATTCGATCAAACCATTTTGGAGTAACATCACTACGTGAACTCCGCTGATCTCCAAAACTTGGAATAGAAATTAGCCTAACGATATCTGAATGTTGTGATTGGAAGATATTATAAACTCCATCTGGTGATATCGGACCACCGTCAGGATGACCAAGAGGTTTCTTTAGTGATAACTCAAAGAAATTAATCAATCGCTCAAAGACTTTACTGTTTACTCCGTAAAAGTGAGCTCCAATTATCTCTGTAGATAATGGTTGAAGTGTCGCAAAAATATCTTCATTCGGATTGATGACTTTTTCAGAAAAGTATCCAAAGTGCACAATATCCCAGTTGGTTTGATGCAGTTGCTCGACAAGTACATCCTCATACTGCTGAAAATTCTTTGACAAAACCAGATCGTCTTCCATAATCAAAACATTACTAAGCTTTTGTTCTCTTGCTAGCTTTAGTACAGACAAATGACTTAAAAATGCCCCCTTGTATCCTATTTTCTCAAAGGGGGTAGCACTATCTGGTCTGATTGCTGCAAAAAGCTCAACCTTTCCTGGAGTAAATGGCATTCCTGCATTCTCCAGTTCTTTCTCCATAGTTCTGCGTCGGTCTACTCTATAAGGTAAGTTGATAACGTAGATACGATCAAAAAACTCTATAAATTTCATTTGTTTCCAGGGATTTATTGTAGTCTACTCTGTAACTGCTGTGCCAAGATTGTGGCAAACCGTGTCTCCCAATCTTTTTCTTTCCAGTTAAATTCTTGGCTACCGCATAGGTTTACACCCATACTTGCTTTATAAGCATCTCTTCACCGCTGCAATCACATCCTCTACATCCGCATCTGTCAACTTTGCTGATAGAGGCAAACTCACCGTCTGCCGTCCGATACGCATAGCATTGGGATAATCTTCAGGCTGCCATCCAAACTTTTGTTGATAATACGGCTGTTCTGGAATACTGAGGTAATGTACTCCCACTCCAATGTTCTGACTATGGATTGCTTTCAGGAAAGCGTCACGGCTGATACCAGTTTTAGTCTTGTCTATAAGAATTGTATATAAGTGATAGCCATGAACAGTATCAGGCTCTGGTGCTGCGGGCAGGCTAATGGGCAAATCAGCAAATGCTTGATTGTAGAGTTGCCAAATCTCCTGGCGACGCTGCCAATAGGGTGTGACTCGCTGCAATTGATGGATGCCGATCGCTGCTTGCAAATCCATCATGTTGTATTTGAAACCGGCCTCTACTACTTGGTAATGTTTGTAGCCTTCGTCACCAAATCGCTGCCAAGCATCCTTGCTCATGCCGTGCAGTGCTAGTATTTTCAATCGGTCAGCATCTTCTTGACAACGAGTGAGAATCATTCCTCCTTCGCCCGTAATAATATTCTTGGTGACATAAAAACTGAAACAGCCAAATTCACCGATAGTGCCTGCCTTGCGTCCTTTGTATTCGGTTTCTACTGCATGGGCACAGTCTTCAATCACCTTCAAATTGTAACGATCGGCAATCTCACCAATAGCATCCATATCACAGGGACGACCCGCAAAGTGCACAGGCACGATTGCCTTTGTCTTGGGGGTGATCCTAGCCTCTACCTGCATCGGATCGATATTCATCGTCACTGGGTTTACATCCGCCAGCACTGGTGTAGCACCTGCGTGAATAATCGCATTGACTGTGGCACAAAAAGTCAAGGGAGTAGTAATTACCTCATCCCCCGGTTCTAAGGAGGCAGCCAGCATGCTCAGATGTAAAGCAGCGGTGCAAGAATTGACTGCTACTGCATACCGAGCACCTTTGTAAGCTTTGAAGTCGTTTTCAAAGCGCATCACCTTTGGCCCTGTACCCAACCAGCCACTTGCCATCGTGGCAAGTACTTCCTGAATTTCAGCGTCTTCAATTGCCGGAGCTCCAAAAATCAGGAAATTGTCACGACGAATACCAGCAGTGGTAACTGCTGACTGGTCGAATATATTAGTCATGCAAATAACCTTTTGATAATTGCACTTTGTAAGGTAATATCTTTTCGCTCTTCTACAAGATTACCGCTTTTATAACCACTTTTGACGAATACTTAGCACTATTTGATAGAACAATTAGCACCATAAATTTAGTTTGCTCCATTGCCTAGCTTTAAGTATTGAGGGCGTTTGAGTTAAATTATTTACTGCAATAAACTAGATGTTTTGAAAAATCAGTTACTTTCTTTTTCCTATCAGAGGTCCGCCTAGTAACACTTGGGGTGCAACCGCGTCTGCAAACTGCTTAAAGTTGTCCACAAACATTTCTGCAAGTTTATAAGCTTGGACATCATAGTCATCAGGATTGTTCCAAGTCAAACGAGGAGTCAGCAACTTGTCGGCTACCCCAGGACAGCGAACAGGGACACGTAAACCAAACACTGGATCAACCGTTGTCGGTACTTCGTTGAGCGCCCCACTCAGTACTGCTGTCAACATCGCCCGGGTTTGCTTGATCGGGATGCGTTCTCCCACACCATAAGACCCTCCTGTCCAACCTGTATTCACCAACCACACTTTCACCTTGTGATGTTCTATTTTCTGCCCCAGCAAACTTGCATAAACACTAGGGTGCAGTGCCATAAAGGGTGCGCCAAAGCAGGCACTAAAAACAGCTTCTGGTTCGTGTCCCAATCCTTTTTCTGTGCCAGCTACCTTCGCTGTATACCCACTCAAGAAATGATACATCGCCTGCTCGTGAGTCAACTGGGCGATGGGTGGCAATACTCCCAAGGCATCAGCGGTCAGAAAAATAATGTTTTGTGGATGACTAGTTGTGCCAGTCGGGCTAGCGTTACTGATGTATTCAATTGGGTAAGCTCCACGGGTATTTTCAGTGAGGCTGGCATCATTTAAATCTAAATGCCTAGTCAGGGGATCAATAGCAACATTTTCCAGAATGCTACCAAAGCGTTGCGTTGTTTGGTAAATTTCTGGTTCCGCTTCCTTGGAGAGGCGAATTAATTTGGCATAGCAGCCACCCTCAAAATTGAAGATACCGCGATCGCTCCAGCCATGTTCGTCATCACCAATCAGTGTGCGCTTGGAGTCAGCGGAAAGCGTGGTTTTACCAGTACCTGAAAGTCCAAAAAACAGGGCAATATCATCACTATGACCAGCATTAGCAGCACAGTGCATTGGCAAGACGTGATGAAGAGGTAACAGATAGTTGAGTGTTGTAAATATCGATTTTTTAATCTCGCCGGCGTAGCTGGTGCCGCCAATTAAAATTAGTTTGCGGGCAAAATTTAAGATAATAAAGACATCTGAATGGATGCCATCAATCTCTGGTCTGGCTTGGAAGTTTGGTAGAGCAATAAGAGTAAAATCAGGTACAAAATTTGCCAGTTCCTCCGCCGATGCTCCCACGAATAGGTTGCGGACAAAGATGCTGTGCCATGCTGTCTCGGTGATGAAGCGAATGGATAGCCGATAGGTGGGATCGGCGCCAGCATAACGGTCTTGAATAAACAACTCTCGTCCTTGCAGATATGCCAGCATCCTGGCATAGAGAGCCTCAAAACGATGCTCGCTGAGGGGATGATTTACCTTGCCCCACCAAACTCGGTCGGCGCTGCTGGATTCGCGGACGATGAATTTGTCATTTGGCGATCGCCCCGTATGCTCACCAGTACGCACAACTAGGGGGCCCAAATGCGCCATTACCCCCTCTTGCCGTCGAATTGCTTCTTCATAAAGAGCTGGGGTCGAAAGATTCCAATAAACAATGCCTGTGTTGAGGATGCCTTGCTGTTCCAGACTGAAATTACTGTGCATCACGTTGTGTTCAGCCGTTGCCGACTCTATTAAACTACCGTTAGGTAGCGGCACGCGGTTAAGTCGGCTCTGTACAAAAATATTTTGTGTCATTGTCCCATTTTTTGTTATTCAACGCTGTAGTAATAAGCCAAAGACTGGCAGTACTTCACCAACACAAAATTGACGGGCGTTAGTTGAGGAAAGGGTAAAGATGATTACAAATCTTTTCCCTTTGTCCCTTCACCTTGTCCCATACTATTAGTGCTATTTCTGCGGCCCATGTCCCAATATCACAATGCAACAGCAGGGGATGCGGAATGCAGTTGGTTGCAGAAAATTTAAATCGCATTTTTAATTCAATTTATTACTAGACTATGAAAAGAATGTGAGGAACTTGTGAGGAACGAGCTATTTTTCCTACTGTTGAGGTAGGTTTGTCAACTTACTTAAACTGAGTTTTTACACTCATCTAGTGGACTTTTTTCCTTTGCAGGTTTCTTGGCTATTTCTACCCAAACAGTCATCAGTCCTAATTCATTATCAAATTTGAACTCAGGTGTGTTGAGGATTTGAGCTAACTGTTTGATCTTATCAGAGTGTTCGTTGAGGTCTTTAGCCCTAATTAAACGAGTATTTCGGTCAATGTGAAAACCTAGATTTGCTTGCCACTGTTCGTAATCACTATGAGCGCGGTCTAAGATAATTCCTAACTGTTCAAAATAACCAATGATGATATTTGCTACCCATAGATCGTCGCGAGTTGGTGTAGACCAGTATTGAGGGCGTTTGAGAGCTTTGATTTCTTCATCTTTTTGAGCTAGTCGCTCCATAGCTTTTTCCAATTCTGCGATGATGTGTTTTATGTATTGCTCGTTCTTCGCTGCTATTTGCTCCGAACCTTCTAGTTTTGCCATTACATCATCATAATTACCCTTGTGAGCATTTACTAATTGAAATAATGCGCCTTTGGATTTTTCTTGATTGAGAATCCTCTGAAATTTTAAGCGTTCACTCACACCTAAAGTTCTGATGAATTTAACTTTCAAAGTTGCTAACTCATTATGAATTTGATTGAAAACCTCTATAGTATCATTCACAAAATCAAGGCTTATATTGCATTCAATATTTGCTATCCAAACTTTGTAATTTACAGATCTAATCTCAATTTCACTCTTAAATTTATTCAATTTAGTTAGAATGCGTTCATCTTGAATTTGCCGGATCTTAGCATCTACTGAGGTTTTCAAATTTTCAATAGTTTCTTCTACTTGTGCGCTCAACAATTCTTTTATCTTGACTAAAAATGTATCTAAAATAGCATCAGCAAATAGCTTTTCTTCCTCTGTTTTACTTTGATAACTTTCTAATTCAAATTTAAGTTTGGCGATTGTCTCTAACAATTTCTTGTTAGCTGACTGCGCTTGTCTTAATTTTCCACGTTTTATCTCCACTTCCCCAGTCAATTCAGCAATTTTCTTATCCCTGGGTTTAATAAAAGCATCTATCTGATTATTGGCATTGTCTTCATACAGATGAGAACTAGCTTCATTGACTACCCCAATAGCGGCACTGCTTACAGCCACAATCCAAGCAAGTGTTTTAGCCTTAGGATTGTCACTTCTGACAGCCGTTACCGCAGCTAACAAGGTGATAACACCAGCGATCGCATTAATGATAATTCTGGGCTGTCTTAGAGAAATTTTGTGTGTCATAATAGTGTCCTCAATTTTCTGTCTCGCGCATGTGCCAAACAGATTGCAAGTCTCACCTAAAACCATAGATGAGAGTGAAATTATTAGATGGCATATCAACTTTATCTTTCAGATCCAGCCCTACTTGTGCGCTGCCCCAGTGATGTCTGCAATATCTTGTAGTTCTCATAGCTCCCATTCCGGCACTTTGTAGGTTGGGTCAATTGCCTGATATTTTCAAGCAAATAGCTGCTCATTCACATCCTGAGCATATCCCGAGGCTGAAAACTTCGGTGCTGGACACAAAGAGCGAAGTAGAAAAATAGATATTCGATAATCGGCGAATACGAATGCTTTATTTACGGGCATTTTTAAACTAATCCTGAATTTTCTCAATTATTTTCCCCTATAAAAGGGAAAATTTGCTCTATTAGATCCTAGACTGTCCCTAATGAGGATGTTTGGGGGGAGTCGCCCCTCTATCCTCGATACAATGGAGCAAAATTTAATATGCCGCTAGATTAAGGTAACTTGGGCATATCTGCTTGTGCAAACAATCGATACTCTACTTAATTTTTATTGACGTGCTCTCATTTATCTGCAATTTATATTTCTCCAATGTTAAATTAATAAAACTTAATAAATAATAGAATATAAACAGAAGACAAGGAAAAATCAGGTGTAGCTATACTTACAACTTGCATGCCTATGCAACTGCGGTAACGAGAACTAGAACCAGAGGCTCGTATAGAGAAAGGAATGAAAATCTCTTCCCCAATCCCTATTTTCAAAACAGGAGACTAGATGTTATGACAACTTCCCATAGTGAAAAGTTTGAAATTAATAAAACCGATGAAGAGTGGCGCAAAAGTTTGACACCGGAACAGTTTCGCGTTTTACGCAAACACGGTACAGAACGTGCTGGCACAAGTCCATTAGATAAAAATTATGCTAGCGGTACTTACGTGTGTGCTGGCTGTGGTCAGCCACTGTTTACATCAGAAACTAAATTCAACAGTGGTACTGGCTGGCCGAGTTTTTACGCCCCCATTGAGAATGCAGTTGGCACAACAACAGATAGGTCATTTTTTATGACTAGGACTGAAGTGCATTGTAGCCGCTGCGGCGGACATCTGGGTCATGTGTTTGATGACGGCCCTGCGCCTACTGGCCAGCGCTACTGCATGAACGGTATAGCAATGAACTTTGTTCCAGAAGGGTGATTTTTGTGTATTGATGAGAATGCGATCGCCTGATAAATGACTGATGTGAGCAATCCCCACCGATGACTCGTTAGTCACGGCGGGGAGCTTTAATAGACAATCGAATTACGGTTAGCTTTCGTCAAAGAAAGACCGCCAAATCTTCCATCCCAACTGTCGTAAACTAAAAAACCCGTAATCGCCGCACCAATGATTAATACAGCATTGACACCGTGAAGCAACCGCAGAAGTAGTGGTTGATATGGCTTTGAACGGGGCATGACCGTCTTTTCCTTAGCTCTATCTAGAATCCTAATATTTACCGAATATCTAGCACAACCTATCTTTTCCCCCTACTCGCATCCCGCAAAGCACCAGCAGTATCCAATACGCTTGGCGATCGGAAAATTTGCCCAATTTTGCAGCATGTAGAGACGCGAAATTACCCTGCGGGAACGCCTGCGGCGTACGCGTCTCTACATACCATGAATTCTTACTAAAAAACCTTAACTGAACTGCATTGCAGCCGTATCTGCCTAATTTCCTCACAAGTTCCTCAATATTTCCCCCTAACCTCAAAGGTGGAGCCAAAAATCATGGCATAGGAGGCGGTGGGAAAATGGATTTGACTGAGCTACAGGAGATAGCAGAACAAGAACGTCAGTCTCAGAAACCCGTGCAGATTCGCTGTTGTGTTGCTGCTGGTTGTCTGTCTGCTAACTCCGCAGCTGTGAAAAAGCAACTTGAGGAAGCTGTTACAACCTCTGGTTTAGAGGACAAAGTACAAGTTTCTGGTGTGGGTTGTATGCGCTTGTGCTGTCAGGGGCCGTTAGTGCATGTGAAGGGACTAGGGACTGGTGAGACCACTTCCCGTCTTGGCTTGGTGCCAGATGGGAAAGTGGCGAACCCGAAGGGGGATTGGGGACTAGGGAAAGAATCTACCCAATCTCTAGTTAATCAAGCTGAACCAGAAAGCTTGGGTACACTTTACGAGAAAGTCACTCCTGAAGATGCACCCTCAATTATCACTGCTCTCAATGGAGGAGAGACTACGGTAAAACGCGGAGATCTGACGCATCCATTTTTTACTAACCAAATGTCGATTGTTTTGGAAAACAGCGGTAAAGTCGATCCCGAACGTATCGAATCTTATATTGCGGCTGGGGGCTACCAAGCGCTTTACCATGTTTTGCGAGAGATGAGTTCGGCTGAGGTGGTGGATGCCATTACCCGCAGTGGTTTGCGGGGACGAGGTGGTGCTGGTTATCCCACGGGTGTAAAATGGGCAACGGTTGCGAAGGCGAAAGGCGATCGCAAATTTGTCATCTGCAACGCAGACGAAGGCGATCCGGGGGCATTTATGGATCGCAGCGTCCTGGAAAGTGATCCCCATCGCGTTTTAGAAGGAATGGCGATCGCCGCCTATGCTGTGGGTGCAGCCCAAGGCTATATTTATGTCAGAGCAGAATATCCGATTGCCATCAGTCGCCTGCAAATTGCGATTCGCCAAGCCCAACGCTTAGGTTTATTGGGCAGTCACATTTTTGAGTCACCCTTTGACTTTAAAATTGATATCCGTATTGGTGCGGGGGCTTATGTTTGCGGCGAAGAAACTGCCTTGATGGCGTCAATTGAAGGCAAACGCGGTACTCCTCACCCCCGTCCGCCCTACCCTGCTGAGTCTGGTTTGTGGGGATACCCAACTTTAATTAACAACGTTGAAACCTTTGCCAACATCTCACCAATTATTCGCAAAGGTGCTGACTGGTTTGCCAGTATCGGTACGGAAAAAAGTAAAGGTACAAAAGTATTCGCACTAGCAGGTAAAATCCGCAACACAGGTTTGATAGAAGTGCCGATGGGAACGCCACTAAGAGCGATCGTGGAAAAAATGGGCGGCGGTATCCCCGATGGCGGAACAGCAAAAGCTGTACAGACTGGCGGGCCTTCGGGAGGATGCATCCCCGCTTCAGCTTTTGATACTCCTGTAGACTACGAATCTCTCACTGCCTTGGGTTCAATGATGGGTTCCGGTGGCATGATTGTCATGGATCAAAATACCAACATGGTGGATGTTGCCAAGTTTTTCATGGAGTTTTGCATGGATGAATCCTGCGGCAAGTGTATACCCTGTCGTGTGGGTACTGTCCAACTCTATCGCCTGTTGACTAAGATTCGCGAGGGCAAGGCAACCTTTGCTGACTTGGAACTGCTGGAAGAACTGTGTGACATGGTAAAAAACACCAGCTTGTGCGGTTTGGGTCAATCTGCACCGAATCCGGTGTTTAGTACTTTGCGTTATTTCCGAGAGGAATATTTGGCGTTGATTAGGTAAGCGTATCTTAACTCAACTTAAGCTGCATCCTGGATTCCTTGAGGAAATTGGTAATAGTCTCGTAGTGAGCGCTTTAGCGATCACTTTCGTAAAAAAAGTATAAATAATAAGTTATCATGACTGTAAAAACACTTACAATTAACGGTCAGTTGATTAGCGCCCGCGAGGATGAAACCGTACTTGAAGCAGCGCGGGATGCGGGAATTCATATTCCCACACTGTGCTATCTAGAAGGAGTCTCAGAAGTAGGTGCTTGTCGCCTTTGCTTGGTAGAGATTGCCGGCAGCAATAAACTGCAACCAGCTTGTGTAACAAAAGTTACTGAAGGCATGGAAATTCAGACAAACAGCGATCGCTTGCAGAAATACCGTCGCACGATTGTAGAAATGCTGTTTGCGGAAGGCAATCACATTTGCTCAGTGTGCGTGGCGAATGGCAATTGCGAGTTGCAAGACTTAGCAATTGAAATGGGTATGGATCACGTGCGGCTAGACTACCACTTCCCCGATCGCAAAGTCGATGTTTCCCACGATCGCTTTGGCATTGACCACAACCGTTGTGTTCTCTGCACTCGTTGCGTCCGTGTTTGTGACGAAATCGAAGGCGCTCATACCTGGGATATGGCAGGTAGGGGTACAAATTCCCATGTGATTACTGACTTAAATCAGCCTTGGGGAACTTCGCAAACTTGTACTTCCTGCGGCAAGTGTGTGAATGCCTGTCCTACAGGTTCAATTTTTTACAAAGGTTCGAGCATCGGCGAAATGAAACACGATCGCGCCAAACTCGACTTTCTTGTCACTGCGCGGGAGAAACAGCAATGGAATATTGGTTAGTGGTTAGTAGTTAGTAGTTAGTAGTTAGTAGTTAGTAGTTAGTAGTTAGTAGGCAGAAAACAACTGATTACACTTCACCAACTATGAACAAGCACAAGGAGAAAAAATGGCTCGTTTGAAATTAGCAACAGTTTGGCTAGGTGGTTGTTCTGGCTGTCATATGTCCTTTCTTGACTTGGACGAATGGCTGTTTGATTTAGCCGCACAGGTAGATTTAGTTTATAGCCCCTTCATGGATACGAAAGAATACCCAGAAGGGGTGGATGTAGTATTAGTCGAGGGTGCGATCGCCAACGAAGAACATTTGCATATGATTAAAACAGTCAGAGAGCGATCGCAAATACTTATCTCCTTTGGCGACTGTGCTGTTACTGGCAATGTCACCGCTTTACGCAATCCCCTAGGCAGTGCCGAACCTGTTCTTCAGCGTTGTTACATTGAAGCCGCAGATATCCACCCGCAAATTCCCCAAGAACCAGGGATTGTACCGCAATTACTAGATCGGGTTACACCCGTACATGCAGTAGTACCAGTTGATATCTACTTACCAGGATGTCCGCCATCAGCAACTCGCATTAAAGCGGCACTAGAGCCAATTTTACACAGACAAATCCCACAACTAGCAGGACGCGAATTTATCAAATTTGGCTAGGTAGGGAAAGTGAAGGAGTGGAAAATATATTGAATTGTTCAGTTCCCCCATCACCCCATCACCCCATCAATTTTTAGGAGGTTACTATGCTCAAAGCCGCAGACATTATGACTAAAGACGTTGCCACTATTCGCAGTTCAGCAACGGTGGCTGAAGCAGTCAGGCTGATGAGGGCGAGAGACTGGAAAGCGCTGATTGTAGATCGTCGCCACGAACAGGATGCCTACGGGATTATTACCGAAAGTGACATTGTGTATAAAGTAATTGCCTATGGCAAAGATCCCAATCGAGTGCGTGTATATGAAGTAATGACCAAGCCTTGTATCGTTGTCAATCCTGACCTTGGTTTGGAATACGTAGCGCGGTTATTTGCCGATCGCCATATACAGAGAGCGCCCGTTATCCACGGTGAATTGCTAGGTATCATTTCGCTAGCTGACATTCTGGCTCATAGTGACTTTCTCGAACAACCCCGGACTATCCTGCTAGAGCAACAACTTCAGGACGAAATTAAAAAAGCTCGCGCTATTTGCACTCAAAAAGGTATCCGTTCAGAAGACTGTGCCGCAGCTTGGGATGTGATTGAAGAAATGCAAGCTGAGATAGCCCATCAACGAGCAGAGAGAGTTGTCAAAACAGCCTTTGAAGAATACTGCGATGAGTATCCAGACGCAAAGAAAATCTATGATGACTGGTGCAGTGGTTGACATTCCTTTGTGTCTTGGCGTCTTGGTGGTTTTTTCAATACCAAGACACTAAGCCACCAAGAAAAATCTATTTCCGATCCCAGTTAGGCAGCAGTACGGTTATGAAAAAAGTAATTATTGACCCAGTTACCCGCATCGAAGGACACGCCAAAATAACCATTTATCTTGATGATACGGGACAAGTCAGCGATGCTCGTTTCCATGTAACCGAATTTCGTGGGTTTGAAAAGTTTTGTGAAGGTCGCCCTTTGGCGGAAATGCCAGGAATTACGGCGCGGGTGTGTGGCATTTGTCCGGTGAGTCACTTGCTGGCTTCTGCTAAAGCGGGCGATCGCATTCTTGCCGTTACCATTCCCCCCGCAGCTGCTAAATTGCGCCGTTTGATGAACTTGGCGCAGATTATTCAATCCCATTCTCTTAGTTTCTTCCATCTCAGCGCCCCAGATTTTTTGCTGGGGATGGATAGCGATCCCTCCAAACGTAACGTTTTTGGCTTAATCGCAGCCGATCCAGAACTCGCCCGTGGGGGTATTCGCTTGCGGCAATTTGGACAAGAAATTATTGAACTGTTGGGAGGACGCAAGATTCACCCATCTTGGGCAGTTCCGGGAGGTGTCAGAGAACCTTTGTCAGGGGAGGGACGCACCCATATTCAGAATCGTATCCCGGAAGCACGCACCACAATACTTAATGCACTGGCTCTATTTAAGCGCTTGCTTCAGGATTATGAAAGAGAAGCGCAAACCTTTGGTAATTTTCCCAGCTTGTTTATGGGGTTGGTTACTCCTGAGGGTTTGTGGGAGAATTACGATGGGTATATCCGGTTTGTTGATAGCGCAGGCAATATCATTGCCGATAAACTCGATCCGACTCGCTATCAGGAATTTATCGGCGAAGCAGTTGAAGCTTGGACTTACTTAAAGTTTCCTTATTACCGTCCTCTTGGTTATCCCAGCCAAAAAGATCATTGCCGTATAGATAGTGGTATTTATCGGGTAGGGCCTTTAGCACGTCTGAATGTTTGCAGCCACATCGGTACACCTCTGGGCGATCGCGAGTTGCAGGAGTTTAGAGACAGAGGTAAAGGGACTGTCACCTCATCATTTTTCTATCACTACGCCCGACTCATCGAGATTCTTGCATCCATTGAAAAAATTGAAATTTTGCTCGACGATCCTGATTTACTATCAAATCGACTCCGTGCCGATGCTGGTATTAATCAACTAGAAGGAGTTGGAGTAAGTGAAGCGCCACGCGGCACTTTGTTCCATCATTATAAAGTTGATGAAAATGGCTTGATTTTGAAGGTAAATTTGGTGATTGCTACAGGACAAAATAATTTGGCAATGAATCGCACAGTCGCTCAAATTGCCCGCCATTTTATTAACGGTTCGGAAATTCCTGAAGGAATGTTGAATCGTGTAGAGGCTGGAATCCGAGCATTTGATCCTTGTTTGAGTTGTTCAACTCATGCAGTCGGGCAAATGCCTTTGCACATTGAATTAGTGGGAGTAGATGGGACTGTTGTTGATGAAGTTTGGCGGAATTAAGCATAATTAAGGGAAATAACTACATAAAGAATAATTATCATTTGGTCATTAAAAGCTAATAACGATGAACAAAACTATCTTAGTAATTGGTTACGGTAATGATTTGCGTAGCGATGATGCAATTGGACAACGGGTAGCAGAAAAATTTGCCTCTAAAAATTTACCATATGTAAAGTCCCTTAGCATCCATCACCTTACCCCCGAACTTGCTGAAGCTTTGGCAAGTGTTGATTTGGTAATCTTTGTCGATGCTTGTTTGACTTCTGAAACTTCTGATGTGCAAGTAAAATCACTCTTACCCACCGCTACTAACTTTCTCCCAAGTCATACGGGCGATCCACAAGCGCTTCTCGCTCTCACCAAAGCCATTTATGGATATTGCCCTAAAGCTTGGTGGGTAATTGTACCAGGAGAAAATTTTGAATTGGGCGATCGCTTGTCACCAATTGCTGAGAATGGAGTGGCGATTGCCCTTGAAAAGATAGCCGATCTGATTCAAAAAACGCACACGATTATTCACTAGTCCCTAATCCCTTTCAACCAAACCAATGAGAAGGAGTCAATCCAGGTTCAATTTCTTCAGGTATTTGCAGACTTAGCTGTTTTTCCTGTTTGTACATAATTATCTCAATGCCCTCATGAATCAAATCTTCTATACATGACCTTTCTTTGAGAGAGCAAGCTAAAGACTGATAGTCAACTGATGGTTGTTGACCTTCTTCTACAACCACATAGCAATTAGATACGTGACTAAGGACATGAGCAATTAGTTCTTGGCGAAAGTCAGGAATAGAGAAAGCTTGCTGATAGGGATGATGAGGATAAGTTTCCAAAACATCCTCTATGAGGCTAACAACCAATGGCAGTGTTAAATTAAAAATTGCTTTAGTCATAATTTATCCCCTCTCAGCTTCTAATTTCCCTGTTTATTTAAAGATGTGAACGGTAGAGCTATAACTGTAAGGCGTAGATAGACAGGCTTTATTTTAAATTTAAATAAAGAATTTGAGGAAGTTGTGAGGATATTAGGTAATTGTTGTTTGTTGGTGGTTGGTGGTTGGTTGGAATAAATACCAAACATCAAACTACTATCAACAACCAAGATTAAATGAAGTAAAGGCTAATCACTAATAAAAATTAGCAATTAGCCAGAAGCACCAGGAACACTTAAAAAAGGTAATTATCAGCAATAGTCATTATCTATACGCTCTGACTGATATTTACCTCTAATTTTTTCATTGAAATATTTACCAACTGAATCTGCTTGATGTAAATCTTCCCAAGTATCTTCTTCTATACCCGAATACTGATAGACTGCACCGTTATGAAACTCGATTTGTAAAATATTTTTTTCGTCGTCATATCCCACTGCATTCGCCATTGATGAATTTGTTGGCAACATTGCAATTGATTCCTCGTATGAAGGCAAAGCTTTGACTTCAGCTACTATCTCATTCAAATGTTGCAATCCTTCAAAAGCCTCGACTGGTGCAGGAATTTCTAAAAACTCTAGTTCATGGCCTAAATCCAGCAATAACTGCAAATGTCCCTCAGAGTGAGCGATCGCTACTACATTGCTCAAATCAAGTTTCGATAACTTCATCGGTATTAGTTTTTATGCAAGAATGAATTTATATAGAACATATGTACTATATATCTCGTCACTGGTCAAGCCTTGCCAAGAAAAAACTCGGTATTGGGTACTGGATACTGGAAATAGGGGATTGGGCATTGGGAATGGGTGACAATTATGAATGATGAATGCGATTGGGCTGAAAATTTCATAATTCATAATTCATAATTCATAATTTTTATGCCCCAGTCCCTTCCAAAGGAAGTTTACTAAATATGCAGTTTTATCCTCTATTTCCGGTTTTGCACCCCATTCTCAAACCAACGTTTCCCAGTTGTCTTTGGGGAGGTGATTGTAATTCCAAAGCGATCGCCCTATCGTTTGATGATGGCCCTCATCCACAATACACACCCAAACTGTTACAAGTATTAGACCGTTACCAGATTACAGCAAATTTCTTTTGGTTAGGTGCTTGTGTTAACCGTTCGCCAAGCATAGCCAAAGAAATATGCGATCGCGGACACTGGGTTGGACTGCACGGGTACGATCATCGCAATTTTCCTTTGCTTTCTCCTAAAGATCTCAGAGACAGCTTAGAAAAAACTCAAGCAGCCGTCTATCATGCTTGTAACCTGCAACCCGAACAAGTACGTGATGTCCGACCCCCGAACGGTTTATTTACACCCACAACTTTGAACCTGCTACATCAGTGGAATTACAGAACCGTGATGTGGAGTGTCGTACCAGAAGATTGGGTAAGACCGGGAGTTGCTACCGTTGTACAGCGAGTTCTCAAAGAAGTAACTAATGGCTCCATTATTGTGTTGCACGACGGCGCTTGCGGCGGAGAAGATGTAGCCGAAATCACAAAAATTCTTATTCCCAAACTATTGCTACAAGGCTATCAATTTGTGACAGTGGATGAATTGTGGCTGCAAGCTAGGAGGAGATAGGGTGACTGGGAAAGTGGAGATGGGGAGAAATAACCACTAACCACTAACCACTAACTACTAACTACTAACCACTAACCACTAACTACTAACTACTAACCACTAACCACTAACCACTAACTACTAACTACTAACCACTAACCAATGACTAATGACTAACTTGCCGCTCTTGATCTGCTTTCGAGTCGGTTTGGGCGATCGCCGAAGGGTTCTCAGTTCCCAACAAATTATGTATATCACTTAAAGAACTAGGTTTTGCTGCCGACTCTTGTGGTGAGTGGCTCACATACTCAATTAGGTCTTCTACTTGGCAATTCAGCGCTTTACAAAACTTAATAATTCGTTCTATCTGTTCTGTTCCAGTCCTACCACTTTCCCAATTTTGGATAGTGCTTTCGGTCACGCCGACAATACGTGACAATTCCAGCTGGGTTAACCCTGCCTTTTCTCGCAGAAAAGCGATCCTTGGTTTTGCCTTCTGTTTCACAGCTACAGCACTTATGGTTTACCTATATCTATAGTCGTAGATCCTAGCACCAAAAAAATCTAGTGCCCAACAAATTTAACCAAGCTCTTGACGACACTTAAGATCTTTGGTTAAAACTATTAAGTGTAACTCTCATTACTATTTTACACCTCTTGCAAAAATAATTTTTGTAAGAGGCGGGAAAAGGCAAAAGGGTTAAGGGGAGAAAAATCCCTTTATTTTTACACCCTATTCCTTGCCCCAACTTCTGTAAGAAGTCGTTTGATCGGGAGGTTCAAATTGAGGGCGGACAAAGCACGGGCAAAATTTTTCCAAAAATCTTTCAGACTAATCCGGAATGAACAGATTTGACTTTGTAGCTCTCATTAACAAGACAAAGAGACACATTAAAACAACTCCTCAAGGTCGAGAAATAAATAACCTACACAAGGAGTGATAGGTGTAAACCCTCTGACCGAAAACACACAACACACAAACAACACACAACTGATGAGGTCTAACAACATGTTGAAGAAGTCTTTTGCTTTCGGTCTTTTAGCTGCTGGTTTGTTAATTGCTCCCACTGTAGCGTTTGCTGGCGAACAATCTCAAGAAAATATTCAGGAAACAGTGCAAGAGGGTGCTGCCGTCGGTGGTAGTACCAACATTCAAAACTCCAATAGCATCAACCGCCAACAGCAATTTCAAAGAGGTAGTCGCAATACTCCTTACTGGTGTGGTACTACTTCCTCTGTCGATCAAAGACAACGTTCTGCTCAGTTTACAGGACAAAGTGGTGCAGCAGTAGACGGTTCTGTTAACGTTCAAAACAGCAACACCGAGAGCGATCAGCGCCAAGTTGCACTTCGTAAAGCTGGCTGCTAATTCATCAAACTATAAGGCGTTACTTCTAAAACAGTAAC
>NZ_JACAEU010000186.1:0-11771 GCF_013388695.1 Fischerella sp. | reverse complement strand
GTTAACGACGGGGTCTTAATTGGAGAGTTTGCGAACTAAAGTTGCTCAACTTCTGGCCGATCTAACTCCTCAAATTGCTGCTTCTTTGGCTGGTTACGACTTCATCCTTAATGCCTTATCTGTCGCAAACATTTTTTGAATTGGTATAAGTATCCTTTCACGGTTAAGTCTGCTATTGCTTTTGTAGCAGCAATATCACCCTTGTTCTTAGTATGATGTAGCAATAATGAACCCTCAAGCGAGGATATTATCCTATCACCTCACAGTGCTTGAGAGTTCATATTTAGTTAAAACGAGCGCGGCAGGACTCGAACCTGCGGCCGACTGCTTAGAAGGCAGTTGCTCTATCCACTGAGCTACGCGCCCATGTTAAAAAAGGCTTTGGGAAAAGCCGACTGTACTATTGTATCTGTCTCGCTTTAATAATGCAATCTCAATCTTATTTGCCGCCATAGAAAAAGGCAATTTCTTTGTCTTTGAGAGGCGCGAAACCAGCATCCATCAGCTTTTGGTTAAGTTCGGCTTGGGGAATGTGTTTTGCACCAATCCGGACGATGCGCGATCGCATTGTATTGCTGACACCACTGCGCTGTCTGTTTCCCTCTAGCGCCATGACTTGATGATAAAGTTCTAGCTTCGCAGGCGGAATAGGACTACCGTCAAAATCAATTCCCTGCGCGATCGCTTCATCAACAGCATCAGCACCCTTAGTAGTTTGCTGGAATTCGTTAGTTTCAGCAGTCATGGCAATGTAATTTTATCCTTACTGCTGCATTCTACCAAGAAGCTTGAGCATAAAAAATAGCAATTGATTTTTCCCATACTGCCGATTATCCTTCCTCAAGCTGCTTCAAAGGCGTTTTTGGCGGGATCGCAAATAATAACTAAATAATAATATCTAAATAATTGCCGTATATTTTCGTATACGCTTGTATATATAAAGTTTTTGGTTTAATCTCAAACCAACGGTATAGTCAAAGGTGGTGCAATGTCTGACCCTCACACTCCTCAAAGCAAAGACCGTACCCTGGAAAAAGCTCTGACTAACAAAATTATCGACGATTATTTTGAAAATTCAGAAAGCTGGCTACGAGCGATTTTGCGGATGTGTATTTTCTCTTTGGCTCACTTCGACGGACAACCTGTATTTATGGTGGAATGTCCCAATCAAGCAGTAGCTAAGCGGTTAAGTCGTAAAACCTATCCATTCCGGGGAATGGTATATTTTTTGACAGATGACTTTCATGCTAGCGATCGCAGTTTGTTTTGCTATCAAGAAGGCAATGAGGGGACTTGGCGCTGTTTTGACACCAGCAATAACTCTTGGACTGAGTTGAAGAAAGCAGGAGGCAGAAGATAAAAATTATGAATTATGAATTATGAATTATGAAATTTTCCGCATTCATCATTCATGATTTTCACCCACTCCCTAATCCCCATTGCCCCTAATCCCCACTCCCTGTGGTCGTGGGGGCCCCGAGTTCCCCATTCCCCAATCCCTATCCCCTTCTTGGGCGTGTTACTAAACCGCCGACAAATGCCCCCAAGATTGTGCCAGTCCATAATCCTGTTGTGCTACCTTGCCAAATTGCTCCTGGTGTTACCCAAGCATTACACACATGCTTGAAACCCCAAGCTTGGCTTTGACACTTTTGATAATGGAGTTTTACACTGATTTGCCCACCAATGTAACCACTAAGAAAACCTGACAACAATGCTAAAAAGGTGCAAACTAGTACTCGGTTGTTAGTCATTAGTCAATAGTCATTTGTTAGTAGTTAGTAGTTAGTAGTTAGTTGTGGGTTTTTAACCACTAACAACTAACCACTAACCACCAACATTTCAACCTGTATTTCTCATTCCGGCAGCGATACCATTAATTGTTAATAATGCACCACGCAGTAGCTCACCCTTACTATATCGAGAGTGAATCACTCCCGAGGTAGCTATATTCTTAGACTGACGCAGGCGCTTGAGCAGAGAAACCTGGATGAAGCCCAACGGTACAATTGTGCCATTGCGTAACTGCACCGATCGCTGCAATACAGGATCGCCATCTAAAAGTCGTTCGTGTTCGGTGATTTTTAGTACTAAGTCGCGTGTGAGGTAGTATTCGTTAGCAATTTGTTCAAATACTTTCTCAAAGCGGGGTTTATCTTCTGGATCGGATAATTCCTCGACGTAGCGCCGCGCCATTTGTAAGTCTACTTTTGCCAAGGTCATTTCTGCTTTGGAAATCACCATTTTGAAGAATGGCCATTTCATGTAGAAATAGCGTAGCAATTGCAGGTGTTCTTCCGGTTCTTCGCTCAAAAATTCTTGCAAAGCTGTACCTACACCATACCAAGAAGGCAGCAAAACCCGCGTTTGCGTCCAGCTAAACACCCAAGGAATTGCCCGCAGACTGCTTAAATCTTTCTTGCCAGAGGGACGACGCGCCGGACGGGAGCTAATTTGCAAGAGGCTAATTTCTTCAATCGGGGTAACTTGGTGGAAAAAGTCAATAAAATCTGGTTGTTCGTAGATGAGTGAGCGATAATGAGTGCGCGATCGCGCTGCTAACTCTTCCATTATTTGATTCCAAGGTTCGATATTATCAAACCCTGTCCGCAGCAAACTTGCTTGAATTACAGCTGTTGTAATGGTTTCCAAATTGTACAGCGCTAAATCTCGCAAGGAATATTTGGAAGCCAAAACTTCACCTTGTTCAGTAATTTTGATTCGCCCGTTGATACTGTGACCAGGCTGTGCCAAAATCGCCTCGTAAGCTGGCCCGCCACCACGTCCTACGGAACCGCCGCGTCCGTGGAAAATCCGCAGAGTCACCCCATGTTCTTCGGCGATGTGCTGTAGTGATTTTTGGGCTTTATGAATTTCCCAGTTGCTACTTAAAAACCCAGAGTCTTTGTTACTGTCAGAATACCCCAGCATGACTTCCTGCAAGTTGGGAGTCAGGGGAGATGGGGAACTCGGGGCCTCCGCTCCCGCCAGGGAGTGGGGATTAGGGAGGACAGCGCCGTGGGCGGGTTCCCCGACTTGGGGCGACTGTCCGTCGGCAATGGGGGGATGGGGAGATGGGGAGGCATTCCCCCTGTCCCCTTGAATTGCAGCGTAACCACCTGCTAGCAAAGCCCGATATAAAGGTAGTTCAAACAATTGTCGCATGACGCTGCGGGAGCGTTGTAAGTCTTCTACAGTTTCAAATAGGGGAACTACCTGAATAGTACCAACAGCAGTACCGGGGTCGTAAAGTCCGGCTTCTTTGGCCAATAGCAAGACTTCTAGCACATCGCTGACTTGGCGACACATACTGATGATGTAAGTTTTGCAGACATTGCTACCAAATTCTTGTTGTAGCGATCGCACTATCCGCAAAGTTTCAATGATATCGTTGGTTTTTGGTGAAAATGGTAGTTCTGCGGGAATTAACGGACGGCGGGTTTGCAATTCTCCGACTAGCCAGGCAACTTTTTCTTCCTCAGAAAGTTCATTGTAAGGAAGCTTCAAAATACCCAAATATTCCAGAATCTCATTTAAAGCGTCCGAGTGACGAGATGATTCTTGGCGGATATCTAAACAAGTCAAGTTAAAGCCAAAAATTTCGACTTGACAAATGAGATTTTCTAATTCTCGACTAGTTAAACCCGTTTCTGTCAAATTGCGTTCAATTAGCCGCAGTTCCGCTAAAAATTCTTCTCCAGATCGATAAATGGGAACGTCGCTTTTTGGTGTTTGCCGACGATACAAAGCCAAATTGCGATCGCGTGTATTTTCCAATCGCCTCAGTACATAAGCCATTTTGAGCCGATACGGTTCTTGGCGATAACGCAGTGCCAGTTCATCATAAACATCACTTAACTGGGACTGATCTATTTCTAGAGATTCCAATAAATCTGGCAAAACATCACTCCAGTGCAGCGACACACTCAACAAATTAATCAGCCGCTTCACTGACTGAATATACCTTTCTAAAACTATGTTGCGCTGATAGCAAGCTGTCTGCCAAGTAATTTCTGGTGTCACTGATGGGTTGCCATCTCTGTCTGCACCTACCCAAGAGCCAAACTTGCAAAAGTTTTTACTTGGTGGTTCTAGCCAAGGAAAGGTACTTGCCAAAGCGTATTTAAAGCGTTTGTAAAGTTGAGGAATGGCATCAAACAAAACTTCTTGAAAGTAGTGCAGAGCATAATCTACTTCATCCAGTACACTTGGTTTGAACTGGTGCAACTCATCGGTACGCCACCACAGCCGAATTTCTTCTAGCAACTGTTCCCGTAGTTCCGCAGCTTCCCAGTTATGGACACCGTTACCACCACGTTTTTCCACTACCTCCAGTTGTTGCAGCAGCTTTACCACTCGCCGCTGTTTATCGCGGATGGTATGACGGACAATTTCCGTTGGGTGAGCAGTGAATACTAACTGTACATCCAATTGTGCAATGAGGCGTTGAATTTGTTGCGGCGGTACGTTTAGCTGGTATAAATGAGGAAACAAGGCTGCGAAAGTACCTTTGCGTTTGCTGTTCGAGTTAGCTTGTCGATTTATATTCAGTAAGTCTGCTGCCAGTCCGCTGTTGAGAGAGGTTTCTGTAGCTTGTGAAATTGTGGGAGAGGTTGTATTTGTGAGAGTTGCCTGAGTGCCTGGTTCACCCCCTACCTCATAGCGAGTTATTTGCTGCCGTTGTTCGTAGTCCTGCTCTATGATGTTAATCAGCTGAAAGTACAATGCAAAGGCACGAGTTGCCCGAATCGCATCGTTAATGTTCAACTGTTCAATCAGCTTAAATACAGAGGAGGCTTGATCGTTGGTTGCTTGTCCTTCTGGCGAACACAAATCGCGTAGTTGCTGCAACAGATCCACCATAGTTTGACCGCATTCTTGCCGAAGTACGGATTCCCACAACTCCTCGACCATTTGTAGGCGATGGCGCAAAAATAAATCGGAGGCAGGGTAGATATTCACTTCCTGAGCAAAAAAGTATAAAAGAGAACTCATATCCTCTGTTGTAGTAAAGCCAATTAATTTTTATGATTCCAGCTTTTGTTCTGAAGCGTCATGGAATTTGCCACAATAATTTTGGGAAATGTAGTATAATATCTAACGCTTATTTTCTGTGGCTGGCTCTGGGAAATTAAGGATCGGAAGGCGATCGCCGCGAAATAATTCTTCACTAGCTTCCCCTAAAGCTTGCAAGGTTTCTACAGCAGCTTTCTCTGCTATCAGCAACATGAGAACAGATGCCGTACCCATTTGTAAGAGAAAAGATTGGGGAATAGTGAACAAAACCAAATTTAGTCCGGAGTTAGC
Organism: Fischerella sp.; assembly: GCF_013388695.1. NCBI lineage: Bacteria > Bacillati > Cyanobacteriota > Cyanophyceae > Nostocales > Hapalosiphonaceae > Fischerella > Fischerella sp. The sequence goes on along the minus strand of NZ_JACAEU010000186.1, from coordinate 6,464 downwards.
TGATGATTGGGAATTGGCAGCCGACATAAGTAATTTTTGGTGTAAGGAGGATAAATGAAAAAAGGTAAAAATCGAACAAAAGTCAAGCTTACAAGCTTACACAAAGAGGTTTGATGATTTGGCAGAAAAATAACTTCACAAAAGTGCTCAAAAAAACCTCATAGTGGATAATTCTATGGTTCTAGTTTACAAGTGATTAGGCATTGTTAGTAGTTAGTGGTTAGTAGTTAGTAGTTAGTAGTTGACCACTAACCACTAACCACTATCCACTATCCACTAACGACTATCCACTAACCAATTTGGTACTATCCCCAATACTAGCTTCCCCCAATCTCAACTTCCCATGAAAACATTATTACCAATTAGCCAACAGTCTTTAGTGCAATGGGTAAGCCAAGCAACAGGAATCAGCACTTTAGGGGTGAAAGTCCGGTTGCGGGGAAACGATCTACACATTCTTTGTGAAGGCATAGAGTGTCCTAAACGTTGGCAGACTCTCTCAGATTTACTACACGCCCTACAGCATACAGACTTAGATGCTCTGACTAAGACCGAACAAAACTCAATATACCAAGTTTTTGTCTACGGCCGAAAGAAGGGTGAAAAGAAGCCGCAGTGGTGTCATCAGGTTTTTTTAAATCAATTAGAGCGGCATTTGCAACAGGTGGATCAAGCCTTGCTTGCAGATGCTGAAAAATCCAGTCAAACTGGTGGGGCGCTGATTCTTTCTAACGAAAGTCTGGCACGTCAAGGCAATCCAGATGCGATCGCTCGCTATCTTAGCGAAACGCTGAGTAGCTTGGGAATAGGGGTAGAAGTCAAAGTCAAAAAGCAAGAAGTAGATCTAGAAAATCCAACCAATCAAAATCGGTTATTAATATATTGTCAGTCGAGCTACACTCCCGATCCATCATTAATCGCAGAACCAATAGCGCAGAAGTTGCGTAATCTCAAACTTTCTGGCTACCAAGATGCAGTCATTGCCACGACAATTTTTGGCGAAACAGGCTTTGACTGGGTACTGCGGGTAGATCTGACACCGGCCGAAGTAATGTTGAAAGAATGGGCGCGTTGGGGAGATGTGCAAGCGATCGCGCGGTTGTTGAATGAGAGGTTGTCTGAGTTCAAAGTCAAGGTAGGGGCAACTCTCAAAGAATCAACGCTACATGTATTTTGCAGCCCCGCTGTTGCTTCCAGAACAACAGCCCAAGCACCCGATCAAACACTGTGTATAGAAGCGATCCTTCCCCAATTGCAAGCCCTTGCACCCCAAGGAATTCTTGCCGCTACTATCTACGGACACAAAACAGCAGATGAACAACCAGCTTGGATTGATTGGCAATCTTTACCTGCAACTGAACATCCGGCACTAGCAGCATCAGCGCTAGAATTAACATCGGCTGGTGACGAACCTGCTATTATTTTCTTACTTGAGCGCTTGCTCAATCCTAACCTGGATGTTCGCCTCAAAACAGGTGGTACTCGCGTACTCCTGCTACGTAAAGGCGATTTGTTACACTTAATGTGCGAAGCACCTGTGTGCCCAGCACGCAAACGAGTAGCCAGTAAAGTTACTCAGTTTGTTAATCAGTTAAAAATACCAGGTATAGCAGGCGTACGAGTTTACGGCCGCCGTGCTGGCAACAAGGAACCTTTTTGGCACTATGGCGTCGATTTTGTCGAACGCCAACGTTTAGTACCAGAAGCTATTCCACAATTTGCTGCTACTGCTGCCTATGTTGGCGAGCTTTTAACATCTGAGGCTAGCGAGCCTGTGTTGCGTCCCGATTTAACCACCCAAGAAGTACAAAGTATCTTTGCAGAAGTGGCTCGGGATTGGGGTGCAAGAGTCAGAAGATGGCTGTTGGCTACACAGCTGTTTGTTGAAACTGACGAGCCACAAGAACAAAGCGCAGACGAAAAAGGATGGCGCGTTGCCTTTGTTTGGGGTATGCTGGGTTTTTTACTCACCCTACAATCAGATTGGGTTTTGGGTTACATAGTTTCTCGTTACATACCTCCAGCGCCAAAAGTTGTTAGTGTTCCACTCACATCATCCTCTGCTTACGATTCCACAGAGGAACTAGAAAGAACTGCCTTTTTTACCAATACATCAAGTGAAAAATCCCCTGCGTCTGGGAAGAATGTATTTAACACTTCCGGGTTCACGCACAATATAGATAATTTAAAACCAAGACAGAGAGCAACAGCAACAGCTATTCTTTTAGCAGCGCGATCGCAATTACCAAGTTTCAACGCTCGGCAATTAGATGAGCAATTGGCACTTTACAAACAGCGTCTTGCCAAAAATGGTAAACCACCAGATGTGTTAATTATTGGTTCTTCTCGCGCTCTGAGGGGAGTAGATCCATCCGCGCTTTCTAAAGCTTTGGCAACTCAAGGCTATCCAAATCTTGATGTATTTAACTTTGGTATTAACGGAGCCACAGCCCAAGTTGTAAATTTTATCCTCCGACGGGTGCTGAAGCCATCAGAACTGCCAAAATTAATAATTTGGGCAGATGGTGCTCGTGCGTTCAACAATGGTAGAGAGGATGTAACTTTTAAAGCGATCGCTACATCACCTGGTTATCAACAGGCATTGCAAAAAGCACCAGCAAACAAAGACTCAGATAATGTTGTCAGCACGACCGCACCTACTAATGAGGAGTCAAATTTAAAAACTGAAACCAATAAAGATAATAATTATCAAACTTTGGATCGGTGGTTGAATCAAGCTTTGGCTGCTGTTTCTACTACTTATCCACAGCGCGACAATCTCAAAAAGTTGCTCACCCAAAAACTGAATTCTTTACCTTTGATCGGCGATCGCTCCAAAGGAGTCTCCACAAAAGTCTCAGCCACAGTTACAGAACAAGATTATTTTGATCAAGCTGTTGATTTTGATGGCTTTTTACCAATATCTATCCGCTTCAACCCAGCTACATACTATCAAAAACATCCTAAAGTTAATGGCAATTATGACAATGACTATAAATCTTTCCAACTAGGAGGTGAGCAAGACGCTGCTTTGCAAGAAGTACTCCAGTTTGCTGAGTTTAGAAAAATTACTTTAGTATTTGTTAATATGCCCCTGAGCGGAGAATATCTAGATTCAGCACGCAGAAAATATGAACAAGATTTTCAGCAGTACATGCTAAATTTAGCCCAAAATTCCAACTTAATTTACCGGGATTTGAGTTTAATTTGGCCTAAAACAAATGACTATTTTTCTGACCCTAGCCATCTCAATCGTTACGGGGCAGAGGAAATCTCAAGAAAACTTGCGATCGATCCGATGATTCCTTGGTCGGCAAAGTAGATTAACTGGATAGTAGTTAGTGGTTAGTGGTTGGTAGAGACGTGCCATGGCACGTCTGTACATTGGTTAGTAGTTAGTGAAAAAACCTACTATTAACTTAACTACTCAAAATTTTCTATTGACTCTTGACTCTTGACTCTTGACTCTTGACTATTTAAATGAACTTCATATCAATCTTATACGGACTGTTTTTACTCAGCGTACTGATAATTTATTGGTTGGTAACACAACAGAAATTACGGCTGTGGGCATTACTGATTGCCAGCATTGCTTTCTATGCATCTTTACAACTTCAGTACGTTCCACTGCTATTAGCACTAATTTTTATTAACTTTCGTTTTGGACTAGCTATTGGTTACAATAACTCACCCAGCCGAATAAAAATCAATGATTTAGACTTGCAAATTTCTGACGAACAGATGCAGTTTCATCAAGCTGATTGGAACAGTCGGCGTTTAAAACTATTATGGCTGGGTGTAATTATTAATATTCTGCTGCTGTTAGGTTTTAAGTATGTACATCCTTTAATCAAATTTTTTCACTATGATTCAACAAATTCAGCACTGGTTTCTTTAGAATTAATTGCACCTTTAGGTATTTCATTTTTCACATTTGAGTGTATTGCTTATTTAGTTGATGTTTATCGTGGTGCGCCTGCTGCTAATCAGTTTGTTAAATTTGCAGCATATAAATTTTTCTTTGCTAAATTGATTTCTGGCCCAATTACTCGCTTCCACAACCTGGCAAATCAATTCAATCATCTACACTTGCCTACAGCTGATGTTGTAACAGAAGCGCTATGGTTGATTGCACTAGGAGCAGTTAAAAAAGGTGTTTTGGCAGATCACCTGGGAATATATGTAGATTTATGCTTCGGTAATTTACAAAGAGCAGGTAGCACTGATTTATGGTTAGCAATATTTGCCTACGGTTTTCAGTTGTATTTAGATTTCAGCGGTTATGTAGATATTGCCCGTGGTAGTGCTTTACTTTTCGGCTTGGTTTTACCAGAAAATTTTGACTTTCCCTACTTCAGCACAAGTATTGCAGACTTTTGGCGACGCTGGCATATAACGCTGGGAGATTGGCTGCGTAATTATATCTACTTCCCTTTAGGTGGTTCGCGTCAAGGATTGGGGCACACCTGCTTGAATTTAATGATTGTGATGTTAATCGCTGGTATTTGGCATGGTGCGGCATTAGGTTTTTTTGTTTGGGGAGCTTGCCACGGTTTAGCCTTAGTTGCGCATAGACTTACTGATGCTTTTAGCGATCGCTTTGAGAACTTAGAAAATTTCTGGCACAACCCCTTGGGTACATTTGTAGCTTGGCTGCTGACACAAATAATGGTTTTCACCTCTTGGATCTGGTTCCGTCTACCGAATCTGCAAGATTCTTCTTTAGTATTTCGACACCTTTGGGGTTATCCTGCTGATACCCAGTTTGCTCAAAAAGTCTATGTGGAAGCTCTAAACATCAGTCAATATCAACTAGGAATGCTGCTGGGCATTATTGCTATTTGCATGGCTGTAATTTATTACTTTAACCGTCAACTGAAATTACAGTTCAATTGGCCTGTAAAACTCTTGTTTGTGCTTCCTTGCTTCTATGCTGTCTGGGTACTAGCTCCAGAAGGCAGTTTGCCGTATATCTACTTTGATTTTTAATGCAATAAGCAAGTTTCATCTTTCTTTACATAACTGATGTTTATGTTGTTTATGTGTGTCAGCCTACTTAGTACAACATTGCATAAGTTCATAGAGATATTTTTGCACCAAGACTCTGCTACCTGGTGCGCTGACTCTGCGCCCCTCTGCGTTTAAAAACGCTACCTTTGCTACCTTTTTACGCAAAGCTGTACTTAGTTCATTAGTAGAACTGGCAATTGAACTATGTCTAACTAAAGTATTAAGAAATAATTCAAAATATTAATTAATAACTTTAATTATTACGAAAATTTAATATACAAAAATTAACAAAAAATGAGTGTTTAACCGCTTGAAATAAAATAAATTTTGTGTAAAGTTTTTAATACAGGCAACTAAATATTTTTGCCTGAATTCATAAGTCAAAAAAAATTCATCGCACTCATAAGAGCAATGACTACAACCTTACAAAGACGCGCAAGCGGCAACGTATGGGAACGGTTCTGCGATTGGGTAACCAGCACAGAAAACCGTTTATATGTAGGTTGGTTCGGCGTCCTGATGATTCCTACTCTCTTAGCCGCCACCACCTGCTTCATTATCGCTTTCATCGCTGCTCCTCCCGTTGACATCGATGGCATCCGTGAGCCTGTTGCAGGTTCCTTACTGTATGGCAACAACATCATCTCTGGTGCTGTTGTACCTTCTTCTAACGCCATTGGCTTGCACTTCTACCCCATCTGGGAAGCAGCTTCCTTAGATGAGTGGTTGTACAACGGTGGTCCATACCAGTTGGTAATCTTCCACTTCCTGATTGGCTGCTTCTGCTACATGGGACGTCAGTGGGAGTTGTCCTACCGCTTAGGTATGCGTCCTTGGATCTGCGTAGCTTACTCTGCTCCTTTGGCATCTGCGACCGCAGTATTCTTGATCTACCCCTTGGGTCAAGGTTCCTTCTCTGATGGTATGCCCTTGGGTATTTCTGGAACCTTCAACTTCATGATCGTGTTCCAAGCTGAGCACAACATCTTGATGCACCCCTTCCACCAGTTAGGTGTAGCAGGTGTATTCGGTGGTAGCTTGTTCAGTGCAATGCACGGTTCTTTGGTAACTTCCTCCTTGGTGCGTGAAACCACCGAAACCGAATCTCAGAACTACGGTTACAAGTTCGGTCAAGAAGAAGAAACCTACAACATCGTTGCTGCTCACGGTTACTTCGGTCGTTTGATCTTCCAATACGCTTCCTTCAACAACAGCCGCAGCTTGCACTTCTTCCTGGCTGCTTGGCCTGTAGTTGGTATCTGGTTCACCGCGCTGGGAATCAGCACGATGGCGTTCAACCTGAATGGTTTCAACTTCAACCAGTCAGTAATTGACTCTCAAGGTCGCGTGATCAACACTTGGGCAGACATCATCAACCGCGCTAACTTGGGTATGGAAGTTATGCACGAGCGCAATGCTCACAACTTCCCTCTCGACTTGGCTAGTGCTGAAGT
>NZ_JACAEU010000185.1:0-13669 GCF_013388695.1 Fischerella sp. | reverse complement strand
TGGAAGTCATCTCACTTATCTTGCTCTGATGTCAAGTACGTTTTTTACACCGCTGATTATTCTTGTCTTGTTTAATTTGTCAAGCTATTTTTATACTAAATTAGATGAGCTTACCCTGCTAACAATCATTAAAATGGTGGTAATTCTCCCAGAATCGTAAACCTAATATGATTAATCGCTAATTCACCAATTGAAATATCTTCTTTTGTGAGTCTTACGCCTTTACTTGTTAAGGTTTCAAAGGGAATTCCCTTACCAATTTCAATGTGATACCAGCACAAACCCATAAAAAACCGCGTGGGATAAGGCCCATAATTGCCAATATCATCAGGGTTAGATTCCATTGGCAACCAGCCAAAACCCGGTATGTAAAATTCTAGCCAAACATGATTGTAGTCTGGTTGGAGGGGGACGTTTTGGTGTTCTGCATAGGGGGGGCATTTGTAGCGTCCGACGGTGCGACAAGCTATACCATTTAAACGGCATAAGGCCAGCAAAACACCTACATACTCCCCACAAGAACCAACACCCCGTTCTAAAACTCGATCTGGAGTATCTATATGGGGTTTAATGCCATAGGATAACTGGTCGTAGACGTAGTTACGAATACTGTACATTTTCCGCAGCAAATTGGTTTCCGTACCAATTGCTTCTTCGGCAGCACGGCGGACAATGCTAGTATCCATTGCCAATTCATCATCATCAATGAGGTAGCGACTTTCAAATTCTGGTGGTAGTTCGGGAATGTCTTCCACATCTGGTGGGGTGAGACGATATTTAATACCTCGGACTTCTAACACGGCTTTCCAGCCAAAAATGTGCCGTTCGCCGGGGGTAAGGATGTCAAATTTAAATACTGCTACTCGTTGCGCGTCGATTAGTTCTTCCGTAAAAGGCAGTCCAATAGATTCGACGTGTTTTACCTTTTGGCGATCGGTGTCACTCGGCAGGGCAATGCGCCATTCTAAGTCTTGTAGATAAACTTCTTCAAGGGGTGAAATTTCCTCCACATAAGACATTTCGATCAGATAGCCATTTGAGAGGGCGTAGTGTTTATCTGGGTAGTAATGATAGTGGAGTGGGTGAATAAAAGTGCGATCGCGGTACGTTAATTCGTGGTTCGGGTCAGCATTCGGGTTATCACGAATATAAGGTTCTTCAGAAGCATAGGCGACGTAAAGGGTTTGTTGGCCTGTTTGCCCATCTGTATGCACGGCTATGCCTGTGGGAGATTCAAACGGCGTCAGTACGCTAAATTGAACTTCCCCTGTCGCCCTGTCCATACAGTAAACGGTTTGTTCTGTGCTGTCGCAAGCCCAAAGGATTTCTTCGGTTACGGCTAGATTTTCCACCCCTACCCCAGGGGCATAAAACCTAGTAATTTCTTTGCGCGTATTGCGGTCAAAAATCAGAATATCTCCCAATTTTTGGCAACTGACATAGATGGCTGATTCCCAAACAGCAATTCCATTAGCAGGGTAAGGTAAGGTAACAAAATGTTCCAAACCCAAAGAAGATAATTTACACAAATAAACATTGTTACCCCTTGTTACCCAAAGGGTATCTTCCCAAATTGCCAGACCCGTGACTTCTGCAAATTCTCTGCTTTGGTGAGGATTAATAATTTTGGTATTGTCATTAGAAGGATCTATTTGCAGCAGATACCCTTTGGGAGAGTCAATAGCAATCAGGGTATCCTGGAAGAAAGCGATACCACCTAAAATGGCAGCGCCAATTGGTCGAATTGTCTTTTGCCCAAACATCTGGCTAGCTAGAAAACTGGGAAGAGCAAAACTCATATTAAACTAATGTATCCAAAGATTTAGCACGCCTGGAATCTATTTTGGTATGTTTGGTGCGATTTCACTCCCTACTTTTATTACTCACAACTATCAAAACTATGTGCTATAAATAGCTTTTCTTTAAGCAATAACACATAGATAGCGTCGTAGAAAAAATGGGGATATGTCAAGAATCACACTTAAATTTATACCGTTTGATAATATCCCTAATGTAACTTTAGTTGATGGTTTTTCCAGCTATCACTAAATTATGATCGAATTTTGTAACCATTTCCTGTGACCTACACGATGTCTGCTCATTCTCTGCCTGATTCAACTACCGTTTGGCATAGTTTAGAAGTTGATAAAGCAATAGAACTGCTCTCTGCAAATGCAGACACTGGCTTATCATCTGAAGAAGTACAACAGCGGTTGCAAAAATATGGCCCCAACGAACTAGAAGAAACTGGTGGTCGCAGTGCCTGGGAAATTTTGGTGGATCAGTTCAAGAACATCATGTTGTTGATGCTGATCGCTGTGGCTATAATTTCCGGGGTTTTAGACTTGCTAGCTTGGCAAGGGGGGCAACTGGAACCGGGTGAGGTACCGTTCAAAGATACGATCGCCATTTTAGCGATTGTCGTCCTCAATGGTATCCTTGGCTATGTTCAAGAAAGCCGTGCCGAAAAAGCCCTGGCAGCACTGAAAAAACTTGCCTCTCCCAATGTCCGGGTGATTCGTGGCGGCAAACCAATGGAGGTAGCAGCCAAGGATATTGTCCCGGGAGATGTGATGCTGTTGGAAGCAGGGGTGCAAGTGTCAGCAGACGGGCGTTTGCTGGAAGCATCCAATTTGCAAGTGCGGGAGTCAGCACTCACAGGTGAAGCCGAAGCGGTTAGCAAACAGGCAGAAACTACATTGCCTGAAGAGACAAGTTTAGGCGATCGCGTCAATTTAGTATTTCAAGGTACAGAAGTTGTCCAAGGACGAGGCAAAGTTCTGGTCACAAACACCGGCATGCAAACAGAACTAGGCAAAATTGCTGCCTTGTTACAGGGTGTGGAAAGTGAACCCACCCCTTTGCAGCAGCGGATGACGCAGCTTGGCAACGTTTTGGTGACGGGTTCTTTAGTTTTGGTAGCCATCGTTGTTGCTCTTGGTCTACTGCGTGGCGGAAACTTACAAGAACTGTTGGAAGTGTCGCTGAGTATGGCGGTGGCTGTAGTGCCAGAAGGTTTACCTGCTGTGATTACCGTTACCTTGGCATTGGGAACCCAAAGGATGGTACGCCGCCATGCCTTGATCCGCAAACTGCCAGCAGTGGAAACTTTGGGGTCTGTCACCACTATCTGTTCCGATAAAACCGGTACTCTGACTCAAAACAAGATGGTGGTGCAATCTGTGTATACGAATGGTTCCATCCCCAATGGGAATTTAGACCCCCAGGATGGCAACACCGTAAACCAATCTCCAAACACTGCTAATAGAGAATTCCGCGTTACAGGAGAAGGTTACGCCCCCACAGGCGATTTTCAACTGCAAGAAAATAAAGTTGAAGTACAAGATTATCCAGAACTCCAAGCTTTGTTAGTTGCCTGTGCGGTTTGCAATGATTCGGTTTTGCAACAGCAACAAGGACAATGGACAATTTTAGGAGATCCGACAGAGGGGGCATTGGTTACACTGGCAGCAAAAGGAGGTATTGAAAAAGACCAGTGGGATAGTAAATTACTCCGAGTAGGCGAATTTCCGTTTTCCTCGGAACGCAAGCGGATGAGTGTGATTTGCAAGGTTGAGCAAGTAGAAACAGGTGTATCACCTTTAACAGATGTCGATCCAACGATCGCTCATCTTGTGAACTCCGAGGGTTACTTAATGTTTACCAAAGGCTCACCAGAATTAATTTTAGCTCGTTGCACTCAAATATATGTAGGTAACGCAGCGGTTTCCTTGACTCAAGAACAACGGGATGACATCCTAGCAGAAAATGACCGCATGGCTTCTAATGGTTTGCGGGTACTGGGTTTTGCCTATAAACCTCTGCGAGAAGTCCCACCAGAAGGCTCAGATGAGACATACGAGCAAGAATTAGTCTGGCTAGGCTTAGTAGGAATGCTGGATGCCCCACGCCCAGAAGTCAGGGCGGCGGTGCAAGAGTGTCGAGAAGCGGGCATTCGACCAATTATGATTACTGGCGACCACCAGTTAACAGCACGAGCGATCGCCACCGATCTAGGTATTGCTCAACCAGGCGATCGCGTTCTCACCGGTCAAGAATTGCAGCGGATGAACGACCAAGATTTAGAGCAAAACGTTGACTTGGTAAGCATTTATGCTCGGGTTGCTCCAGAACACAAACTGCGAATCGTGCAAGCTTTGCAACGCCGGGGCAGATTTGTGGCAATGACGGGTGATGGTGTTAACGATGCCCCTGCTCTCAAACAAGCTGATATCGGTATTGCGATGGGCATTACTGGCACCGACGTGAGTAAAGAAGCCAGCGACATGGTGCTGTTGGATGACAACTTCGCGACTATTGTCGCCGCGACTGAAGAAGGTAGGGTTGTATATACCAACATCCGCCGCTTTATCAAATACATTCTTGGTAGTAATATTGGCGAAGTACTCACTTTGGCCGCCGCACCAATCTTGCTACCTACAGGAGGAGGCGTTCCTCTCACACCTCTGCAAATTCTCTGGATGAACCTCGTTACAGACGGTTTACCAGCCTTGGCATTAGCCGTAGAACCCCCCGAACCGGACGTGATGAAACGTCCGCCCTTTAGTCCCCGTGAAAGTATTTTTGCTAGGGGTCTGGGAGCTTACATGATTCGGATCGGGATTATTTTCGCTATCATTACCATTATTCTCATGGAGTGGGCGTACTATCACGCCACTACAGTTAACAATGGGCTAAGTCCAGAGCGATGGAAGACAATGGTATTTACTTCCCTGTGTCTTGCCCAAATGGGTCATGCCATAGCAATTCGCTCTAACAATAGGCTGACGATAGAGATGAATCCTTTTTCCAATCCCTACGTACTGGGGGCTGTAATTGTAACCACGATTTTGCAGCTGATGTTGGTTTACGTTCCTCCTCTGCGAGCTTTCTTTGGCACTCATTTGATTAGCTTGCAGGAATTAGGAATTTGCCTTGGCTTTAGTGCCTTAATGTTTGTGTGGATTGAAATGGAGAAGATTTTCTTCCGCTTGAAGGGCAAAAAGACCGTGTGATGGGCATGGGGCAATGGGCATGGGGTAAAGGGCAAGGGGCATGGGGCAATGGGCAAGGGGTATAGAAAAAATCCAATGCCCAATTCCCAATTCCCAATGCCCAAATTCGATGCCCAATACCCAATTCCCAATCTCCCCACCTCCTCATTCTCCCTTCCCCTTTCCCCTATGTATTTAAAGACCCTCCAGCTACGGCACTTTCGCAATTATAAAGAACAGCAGGTTGAGTTTACTGCTCCAAAAACAATTTTGGTAGGCAATAATGCTCAGGGAAAATCGAATTTGCTGGAGGCGGTGGAGTTACTAGCAACATTGCGATCGCACCGGACTTTTCGCGATCGCGATTTAATTCAAGAAGGAGAAGAATTCGCTCAAATTCGTGCCTCCCTCAAGCGAGAGATTGGTATTAGTACCCTCAACTTAATTCTGCGCCGCAATGGTCGCCGCACCGCTAACCTCAATGGCGAAAATCTCCGGCGTCAGATGGACTTTCTCGGCATTCTCAATGCTGTGCAATTTTCCAGCTTGGACTTGGAACTGGTGCGTGGCGGGCCAGAAGGCCGCCGTCACTGGTTAGATACTCTGTTAATTCAACTGGAACCAATTTATGCTCACATTTTGCAGCAATACAATCAAGTATTGCGGCAGCGCAATGCTTTTTTGAAACGCCATGTAGAGGCGTTACATGCAACGTCTCTACAATCTGAACTAGCTGTATGGGATGCCCAGTTAGCGATCGCTGGTACGCGCGTCATTAGACGAAGAGAAAGAGCAATAAAGCGTCTCGCTCCCATAGCTAAAATGTGGCACGCTAATATCAGTGGCAGTACAGAAATTCTCCAAGTTAAATACGCGCCCAATGTCCCCTTGGAGCAAAATCAACCAGAAAAAGTGCAACAAGCTTTTTTAGAAAAACTTCAGCAACGAGCCATTGCTGAGTTGCACCAAGGCACTACCCTGGTTGGCCCGCACCGCGATGAAGTAGAGTTGACGATTAACAATACACCAGCCCGTCAATACGGTTCTCAAGGTCAGCAAAGAACGCTAGTACTAGCTTTAAAACTCGCAGAATTGCAATTAATTGAAGAAGTTGTTGGAGAACCACCACTGCTACTTCTTGATGATGTTTTGGCTGAGTTAGATCTGTCTCGTCAAAATCAATTGCTTGATACAATTCAAGATCGCTTTCAGACGCTAATTACTACTACTCACTTGGGTTCTTTTGATTCTCAATGGCTGAATTCCTCCCAAATTATTTACGTTCAAACTGGAGAAATATCATTAGAAAATACAGTTATGCAGAGGCAGGAGGAAGATAAAAATCATATTGCTAATTGGCGTTTCTAAATGATTACTAAGTACATCTTTGTGTAAAATAGTAGCGATTTATAACGCAGAGGGGCGCGGAGGTAAACGCAAAGGCTCGCAGAGTCTTGGTGCAAAATTTTCGCTATGAACTTATGCAGTTTTGTATTAAGGTTGGTAATGGGGAATAAAACTACCAATTACCAATTCCATTTGTGGTTGATTTCCAAGACATGATTTTTGCCTGCCGTTTGAATTCACATCAGACGTGATTTAAATTTCCTTGTCACTCTTAAGGGGTAGCAAGCTAGCTATAACTCTTAATTTACTAAGCTTGAATATTAAGCGCTGAGCTTGTTGTTTATATAACCCTACTGGTAACTTGCTAGGTAAGTTCTTCATCAGTTGTCTGGCTGTACCGATACTACACCCAGAAATAATACTGATGGCATTTGCACCATCAAAAACTGCATCGGAAGTTAAAGCTTTTTCAATTTGCACATACCAATTTCGAGGAGATAATTCACCTCGCTCAACTTTTTGTAGACTTCTGGTAGTTGCTAAAACAATCATGCGATCGCCAACAGCAAGCCGTGTGTCATAACTGGGCATGAACTTGGGAGGTGATAGGGGAGATGATTGTACTGATTTCTGGTAAAGAATCGGCACAGCACCGTAACCATAGGCGATATCAGTTAGCATCAAGCCATTGAGTGTATCGCCATCCTCAACCATGTACTCCACCAGCTGGATCGTTTGATTATTTAAGTGAAACAAACCGAGAATATTTTCTCCAAAGGCAGCAGCAGCAAAGACTTCTGCTGATAAAGCAGAGGTACATAAAACTTGTGCGTAGGAAAACAACTGGGCGACTTTATCACTAAAACGGCGATTGTAGGTACGGATGATCAAACCACTGTTAGGATTTTGAGTATGAGCCATCAAAGCGATTTCTAAATTCTCCATTTCATCATCCGTAACCACGACAACACTTTTGGCATCGGTAAGATTCACATTGGTTAGGGCATTAGCAAAGTTGGCTACAATCAACGGCATATGGGGTAATATGCCAGGGTCAAGTGCTGTAGTGTTAATCCCTACTAGGGGTTGCTGGAGTTCTTGTAATAAACTAGCAATTTGTTGACCCACTTCATCTAATCCAATTAGCACAACATGGTTTTGTTCGGGCAGGCGTGGACGGTTGCTAGTAAAGAAAAATTGAAATCTTGAACTTAAGAGTTTCTCTGTTAGTAGTGCATATAAAACGCCGACAAATGCCGTACCTGCTAGAGTTAGTATCAAACTGAACAATCGCAGCCATCCAGGGATTTGTTCTTCAAATTTAACACCCCCATATACATCTCCATATCCACCCAAAAGTAAGACTGCTATTGCATAGAAAGCCTCTGCCATCCCAATGCCAGGGTAATGCCATCTGTATAAAATTGCTCCGCACCACCATAAAAAAAATACTGTAATGCCACAAATAGTTGCTACTTGCAGAGCTTGATATTGATAACCTGACTGCCAAAATTGTGCTAATTTCTGCTTAAGTTTATCCCATGACATCCCGAGAACAACTTCTTGCCAAAACTCCCGCAAGTTTCGCCTAGATTTGCTTGCAGAACGTTGGAAATGCTCAAGCATATCTGCGAGTTCGATGTAAACAATTGTGTCTCCTGCTCGTAGTGTTGCTTCTTGCTCCCATTGATAAAATTGATTGGGCAGTTCAGATGAGTGAGGAGCATAATTTAATACTCGCCGATAAGAAGTGTTCAGTTGATGCACCTGCCATTGATTACACCATAAATCACCTAGTTGAATTTGATACTTGACCACTTTTAGCAGCCGTCCCTCAAGGTTAAAATACCCGAGATTTTCGTTGCCAAGAGCTGCAAGGGCAAAGGCAGAAGCAGTGAGTTGGTTAGGTTCAAAGGCAATAAAATTGCCAAGATTTTGACTTAAAAGTTTATTAAAATTTTGTTTATCAGAACGTACTACAAGGCGAACTCGCGGATTTAAAAGCCTCGCTGCAAAGGCAGCCTCTATATTAACTCGCTCATCACTAGTGACTAAAAGTACAGTTCGACACTGGCGAATATGTGCTTGTTCTAGAATATTTGTTTGACGGCAATCTCCGATCCATAAATCATCTAGTAAATTCTCTAAGTTTGGTACTTCCCAGTTTTTGGGTTGCACTTGATCTATGGCACTAACAGCAACTCCGTACTCTTTTAGGACTGCAACACAATGCTGACCTAAACTTCCCAACCCACAAACTAAAAATCGATCCAGTTTTGTCTCGGAACTGTTAACAGACTGATAGGTGGTTTCTGATGATGGCAGCATCTTATACCGCCAATGTTAAAGATTATTTGCATATTGTTTGCATACTTATAATTATAATTTTTTGGGCATAGTTTTCGATGTATCAAGCGTACCAATGTTTTAGAATAGTTTTTACCAATTTGTCTGATCGCGATCGCACTTGCTCAATTTGGTAAGGCAATTTTGAAAATCAGCCAAAAGCCAGAGATTACAAAGAATCAGGATTGACAGTTACCGAATTTATCAATATCTTAAAAATTTGAAATTTCAGTTTAGTCTTGGCAAGATACCGATATATTCTTGTTTCACAAGCACTTTCTCACAGCTTGATCGGGAGGAGGTTAAGTATGAAACCAGAAAAATACCTTGGTATCTTTTTCGGGTTGGCGGTGTTGCTATGTGGCTTACCACTCAATTGTTTTGCACAGGTTAACTATTCGCCAGTTATTGCCCAAACAAATAATACTCCTTCCTCAACCAAAAAAGCGATCGCCCGCATCTGGCATGGTAGAACGTTAACTTCTAAAGCAGACGAGTACTATGCTTATCTCAAAGAAGTTGGAATCAAGAAAATAGTGTCTATCCCCGGAAACCTAGGAGTACAAGTTTTTCGCCGTACCAATGGTAATATTACTGAGTTTACTGTGATTTCCTACTGGGAATCGCGGGACGCAATCCGGGAATTTGCAGGCAATGATATTGAAAAAGCGCGGTATCTTCCTAGAGACAGAGAGTATCTTCTCGAACTAGAACCAAATGTCAAACACTTTCAGGTTTTACTTGACGATCGCAAATGAGATTAGTAATTGCGCTTCAGTTTAGATCTGGTTGGGGATGAGACCATGACACAAAATTTAGAAAATACTTTAAAAGTTGCCCATCAAGCATTTGAATATCTTATACATGGTATGGAAACAGGCGAATGGAACCTGTTTTTAGATATGCTCACAGAAGACTTTACCTTTTGGTTCCCAATGGGGAAATTCCACGGGTTGAATGTGGGTAAAGAACGAGCGCAAGAGTTTTTTCAGTACGTTACCCAAGCTTTTAGTCCGGGACTGAAGCTAACTTCTTTAGACCACGTTACTAGCAATGAAACGACAGTTGTGTTTGAATTTCGAGATGAGGGAAAGTTATTTGGAGAACCTTACAAAAATCGGGTAGCAGTTTCCTTTGATGTGCGTGAAAATAAAATTTGTGGCTATCGAGAGTATTTTGGCAGCGATGGCAAGTCGAATTAAATCCTATTGAAATAGGGAGTGGGAGATGGGGAGAGTAGTAGAATAACCACTAACCACTAACCACTAACTAATGACTAATGACTTTTAATTAGTTATTCTCTGCAATTTGCTTATTTAATTGCATACATTTAGCCTCTGCCGCTTGATAGGCGTCTAAGTAGTCTTTGCCACCCAACATGACGTCACCGTAATACTCATACGGCGCGTCACCATAAACTGGCAATGGGTCATCTTCGGGATAATCTTCTTGAGATTCTTCAATTATTGCTTTCAGTTTTTTCACTGTTAAGCGTTGTGCCGCAAAATACCAGATTTCTTCTATATTTTTCTGGAGGTGCGGCAGTGTGGGATCGACAATGCGATCGCCTAACTCAATCCAGCCATGTTCAATGGGTTGGTATGGTTTGCCTGTGGTTGCTAAAAAACCTTGTACGTAAATAGCTCCCTCCGTCGCTAATGCTGCTTTGTAAGCATTGTCAAACGGTTTTTTAGCCTTGCTTTTGATGCGAGCTGCAATATCAATAGATAGCGCTTCATCCAATAGTTTATTCATCAACAATGAGGATTACAGCAGCGACTAGAAGATCCTAGCATTTATGCCTACCTGTCAGCATGACATTTTTAACTTCTCAGACATCCTCTTAGAACTAGGAGGAGAAGCCAAAACTTGCTGCAAGTCACTAAAAGAACTATCCGTTAAAACTTTTACTCCAAAGAGGGCGAATGTCATAAGAAGTTGAGAATTTGTAGCCGTGCTGTTAACTGTTAGGGTTTGCTTGAGGTTGATATGGGTGATGCGTAGGTTTTCGAGGACGTGATCGCCATATAAACTCCGGTGTATTGGTACAAACAAAAAACTGCAACCGATGATAGCCGTAATCATGCACAGCACAACTAACAATTCAACCGATTGATGTTGGCAAACACCCATAATAATCATGCCTATGCCCAAAACCAATAAAGCTAAGACAGGTAGTGTAAACAATAATCGTAGGTTTCTGACTTGGTCTAGAGATAACACAAGACCCAGATTCACCAAGCGGTGATACAGTGGGAATGTAGCTCGTGCAACTGAGATTCTGATTTGATTGACGCTACCATTAAGCTTGACAGCTTGCCATATTTCTTTTTCTAAAGGATCGCTATCTTCAGGTAGGGGAGTTTTGACGTTTAGCGATCGCGTTTCTGGTTGTGGTTGTAAATACCCGTGTTGTACTAAACTGGTAATTACCGTATCTGCGGTTCGTTGTAGACCACCTGCTAAATAAGCTGTTTCATAGGCATTGAGCGAGGTAAAGTCCGGATTAAGATCATCTTTCGTTTTTCGCAGATAGGTATGCACAATTAAAGCAATCATCATCGCCACAATTGCCAGGAAAAGATAGAAAATCAGGAATAAGGGGGAAACTCTAACTGCCACAGCGCAAAGAAACAGTTGAAAAAACAGTATTGGTTGACTGAGACATACATGCTGCGGCAGGTGTTTCAAAAAAAACTTGCACTTATACCAATTTTGCTGGTTATGCACCCACGTAAAATCTACCTCATCTACAAAACAGATATCTGCATTTGGATAGATGTCAACTGGTGATGCTTGTCCAAAGAACGATAGGCATTGCTTTTGGTTCATTAGTGCTACTCCTTATGAGTGTGAGGTAGCTGTAGTACTTATATCCCTTGGCTTTGCTACTAATGCATCAAGTCTTTGTAGACTTTTTTTTGGACTGAGAACAGGTTGCAGATCAATGTGAAAGAGGCTCAAATACTCAAACATCATTGATTGATAGCTCATTGATAGCATTGAAAATGCCTAACAGTCTTTATTCACCATGAACCTGCCTCCGATGATGGAAATGACGAATTCCACGGCAGAAATTTCCTAAGGCAGCTAAATTTTTAGGATTTATGCACTTTATTACACTCTAATATAGTCATTAAGTTTGTTAATAATTTAAAAGAATTAGTAAGCTATGGTGCAAAATCCACAATAACTTGTGAACAAAAGAGGCGAAAAGACCTTTTTGCCATCATTGACGAGGTGATCCCACTCCTCGGTGTTCCCCACCTATGGCACAATAAAAAACGGTAATAAGAAAAATATTGATAAAGGTAATTTAGTGAGTCCAACTGCTCAAACTACCGCTGCTGCGCGTCGCGTGGTATTTCCATTTACGGCAATTGTGGGTCAGGAAGAAATGAAACTGGCTCTGATATTGAATGTGATTGACCCAAAAATTGGTGGTGTAATGATAATGGGCGATCGCGGTACTGGCAAATCCACAACTATCCGGGCACTGGCTGACTTATTGCCAGAAATTCCAGTGGTTGCCAACGATCCCTTCAACAGCCACCCCAGCGATCCTGACTTGATGAGCGATGAAATTCGCCAAAAATTAGAAAGTGGTGAGGATATTCCCGTTATCCAAAAAAAAGTTCAAATGGTAGATTTGCCACTGGGCGCGACAGAAGACCGAGTTTGTGGCACCATCGACATCGAAAAAGCTTTATCTGAAGGTGTGAAAGCCTTTGAACCTGGACTTTTAGCAAAAGCCAACCGGGGCATTCTCTACGTCGATGAGGTTAACCTGCTTGACGATCACCTAGTAGACGTGTTGCTAGACTCTGCTGCTAGCGGCTGGAACACGGTCGAACGGGAAGGTATTTCTATCCGTCACCCAGCGCGTTTTGTTCTCGTTGGTTCTGGGAACCCAGAAGAAGGTGAACTGCGTCCTCAGCTACTCGATCGCTTTGGGATGCACTCTGAAATTCATACTGTTAAAGAACCAGCACTACGGGTACAAATTGTTGAACAACGGGCGGAGTTTGACCAAGATCCCCTAGCATTTGTGGAAAAGTACAAACCCCAGCAAGAGGAACTACAACAGCGCATCATTAAAGCCCAAGAACTTTTACCCTCAGTCAATATGGACTACGATCTGCGGGTGAAAATTTCGGAAGTTTGTTCAGAACTTGATGTGGATGGTTTACGAGGTGATATTGTCACCAACCGCGCCGCCAAAGCTTTAACTGCCTTTGAAGGGCGTACAGAGGTGACTGTTGATGATATCCGTCGCGTGATTGTCCTGGCTTTGCGTCACAGACTCCGCAAAGACCCCTTGGAGTCGATTGATTCTGGCTACAAAGTAGAAAAAGCTTTTGCGCGTGTCTTTGGTGTGGAATTATCAGAAGATACTGCACAAACAAACGGCATTGGTTACATCAAAACAGGTGTTCGTTAATTGGTGATTGTTGGTTGTTGTTTGTTGGTTGTTTCAAACAACGACCAACAACCAACAAACAACAAAAAACTCAAAACTGGTTGACTTGTTATGAGAAGTTGGCGTTTTTGGTTAAACACCTTAATTTTATCTAGCCAATACAACCCGCCCCGGTTTGTAGAACTGTTAATGTTGATGCTAGCCATTACTATGCTAGCGATTTCTACTATTGTATCTGTGAACGTACAGATACCCTATATGGTGCTGGGTTTGAGTTTTGTTGTTGGTGCATCGATTTCCATTTTAGTCAGAGAAGCGATCGCACCTTCACCCCAAACACGAATCACACAAGTCACAGCATTAATGTTGCTACTTATTAGTGTTTATGGGTTTGCTGATTTATTAAAGTAGTCAATAGTCAATAGTCATTTGTTGGTTGTTACAATCAACCACTAACCACTAACTACTAACCACTAACTACTAACCACTAACCACTAACCACTAACTACTAACCACTAACCACTAACCACTAACCACTAACCACTAACCACTAACCAATGAC
>NZ_JACAEU010000184.1:0-5583 GCF_013388695.1 Fischerella sp. | reverse complement strand
TGGAAGTCATCTCACTTATCTTGCTCTGATGTCAAGTACGTTTTTTACACCGCTGATTATTCTTGTCTTGTTTAATTTGTCAAGCTATTTTTATACTAAATTAGATGAGCTTACCCTGGATTGCAGTGCTTCTAGCAAGTTTGATGCTGACTCTAAAATTTGCTTTCCATTTCTTAATTGCAGGCTTAATTTATATTCAAGTACATTGTATATCACAAAAAGTGATATTTTTTTCCAAATTATTTTAGTTGGAGCTATGATCCTACAAGAAATGACAATTTTTCCATCTTTTGGTACATGAAGTCCTAAACCTGAAGCCTGAATACTTTGTTGTATTTCCTCAAGCGATAAGGAAGAAATATCAGCAATTGTATTATCAGTATTTATAAAATCTGCCAAGTCAGGCAGGTTTACTGGTACATCGTTTAAGGGTTCATACTGAAAAATAAGCTTTTCACCTAAAGGGTCTGCAATAGCATAAATTTGTAAAGACTCTGGAGGCTGTGGTACAGATCCTTTTTCATAGAATAAACGCCCTTCAGGAGTAACTGTAATTGGCGATGTCACATCCAAAGTTTGTAACGTCTGAAGAGTTGCGATCGCACTTCGCACGAATACAGGATCAAGACCAAGTACAGATGCTAATTCATCAGCTTTTGGCGGAGGATCAAGTTCTATACCTGCACGAATTATAAACTCTTCGAGTACATTGAATGGTCGTGGTTCCTTGATAGTTACTTCTACAGAAGTTTGACGTAAACTATAGCGGAATTGACACGCTGCTAAAACTGACAAAGCAGGGCTTTGCGCTTCAATTTCGTCTACCAAATTCTTGAGACTATCATCAATAGGTTTAGCAGAAGACCCGAGAAACATCAACTAAACCTCCATGACGACGTACAATGTTTGAAACCTGTGAGTACATACCTCCAACTTTGCCTGGTTGATGGGTAAATAAATCGTGACAACCCACAATTACCAGCAGTTCTTGAGCACGGGAAAAAGCAACATTAACCCGTTCTGGCTTCTTGGCAAATCCCACATCTCCCTTACTATTATTGCGAACCATACTAACAATCACAACTGGTCTTTCCATACCTTGAAATCGGTCAACAGTACCAGTACGAATTTGCAACGAAGGGAAAAGTTCAGATTGCAGGCGCTCATCAATTTTTCTGAGTTGAGCACCATAAAATGTAATCACAGCAATTTCTTTTTTCGGTTCACCATTAGCAACTCTAGAAGCCCAAACACTCTCGAACTGCTGACACAGTAATTCAATCACATCAATTTCCCGGATATTAAAGAATGAAGTTCCTTCACGTTGCTCTTGAAACTCGTTTTCTCCTGGTATTTTTACCCAAATAATATGTTGTTCTTGTTGGATTATTTTACCTGCCAGACCATGTGCGCGTTTTGTATCAGGCTCTAAAATACCACATTCTAATTTACCTTCATAAAACTGATTGATTGCTCCCATAATAAAGGGATGCATTCGATACTGCGTAGTTAGCATCTGCTTGATGCTTTCATCAGCAGCCTCAAACTGACTTTTGAATAGAGATTCTTCTAAGAATTGCAATTCTGCTTTTGTACTGCTCATTGCTTGAGCAACTTCTTCTAAAGTGCTAGTATCCAGCATAGGTGGTAATTGGCGATGATCGCCTACCATTACTAACTTTTTGCCTTTCAAAGCTGGGATTAGTAATTCTGGTGGAGTACACTTACTAACTTCATCGATAATGACGACATCAAAGGATTTGAATTCTTGGGAAAAATTGTAATTTGCAGCTTGAACACAAGTGATACCAACGACGTTGGCATTATCTAGGTAAATTTGCCTTAAATCGTTGCGATCGCGCTCGGATGGATTGCGTAATTTTCCAATCCAATTTTGAATAAAATGCTGATATCGATTGAGATAATTTTCTTCTTTTTGGAGTTGTTTTTGCCAAGTATTAAACTTAGTTTTAATGCTGTGTAAAAAATCCATATTAAACAAATCAGTAAAAGAAAATTCTAGCTTAAAACTATCTGGTATTGCTTGCCATTGTACCTCCCACCAATTTCTTTCAGCTACTAATTTATCTGATGGGATTGGCTGTAATTGTTGTTCTAATTCACGTAGCTTTCTTTGTGATTCTTCTAGTTTTTGGATAGAAATTTTAGTTTCTGCTTCTAGTCTTGGGAGATGTTCATGCAGAGAGTTTTTAATAATATTCAGTACAGCAAAAGGCTCTAATGATGAAATTAAGCTTTCCAACTGAGTTATACAGCTTGCACAGGCATGTAATTGTGTTGAGAATTCTTGGTGCTTCTCCCAAATATTTGATTGCTTGGTGAGATATTGTTCAGCTAGAATGCGTAATTGATTAGGTACATTTTGCTGTTGGTTAAGTTCTTGCAAAGTAGTGATAACTCGTTCAAGTTTCAAATTAGCATCTTGTCTTGCTGTTTCTAATTGGGATTGCGCAGTGGATATTTGCTGTTGGGTAATGTCATTTTTCTGAAGTTCATTTAATTGGTTTTGCAAATGCTTAAGCTGTTGTTCGGCTTCTGTTTTGACTTGGATAACACATTTACGTGCATTGGCGAGGATGGAATCTAGCAATTCTTGTGTAATACGGGTGAGAGTAGCATCAATGTTATTTGGTTGCCATGCTGCACCATACATCTGTTGCATTCTACCCAAAAAAAACTGGGTATTCTCAACCAGTAATTTTCGCTGATTTGGGGTGAGTAGTTGATAATTATTAAACTGTTGATAGATTTGCTGCCATTGGGTGCGATCGCTCTTTGATAGCACTATTGGAATCTGACTTAAATTTTGCTGTAAAAAATAACTAAAATTATACTGTTTACCTTTTCGGTCAATAAATCTCCCTTCCACTTCATAAGCCATTGCCTTCGCCAAAGCTTGCCAGTCTGGCAGTTTAATTTTATAGTTTTTGGGCACAAGCGGTAATTTTAATGTATTAGCAAACATCAACAAACCTAGCGGTAAATCCACTAACTCGTCTGTTAACTCTAGACCAGTTTGCTGACAATTATTTAATACTTGATACAGATGATAATATGCTGTAGATTTCCATTCTTTAACTGCTTCGATAATATAATCAATTTCGCGTTGGCGATTTTCCCAAATCTGGATTGTTTGCTGTAGATTTTGTTGCTTGCTAAGGAATTGCTGATAATCTGTTTGTAGCTGATGCAAATAGTTAGAATTCTGTCTGAACACCTGCACCAATGTCGCAACCTCTGGCATGGCGATCGCCGCTTCCTGAGCATAATTGAGTGCTGTTCTAAATTCAGAAATTTTCGTTGCTACAGTTTCACGCAACCAAACAGCCAATCCAAATGCACCAAGCGCAGGGCGAGTCAAGCCAAGTTCATGAGTATAGTTGATAGCTGTACGAACATTTTCCAAAAATTTTTTTACTAAAATATTGCCTTCTGTATAGATATGAAGACGTGACAATAAATTTTTAAATTCTGGGTTTTCCCAGTTTACGTTTGGTGCAGTATCGAGCAGATTCTCTAATCCTGTAATTAGGGATTCAACCTCAGTTTTATTAGCTAAGGCTTCCTTGTAAGCTGTTTCTTGATTTTTGCAGTTTGCCTCTAAGTTTGCCTTGGCATTTTTTAATTCATTTTGTTTCTGATTGAATTCTTCTTCTTCTTTCAAGTACGCTTTGAATCGTTTTGATGATGCCAGCAATTGACGTAAAACTCTTACATTGTCGAGCCTTTCGGCAAGACTGGTTTCGCAGTCATGAGCGGTATTTTGCAGCCATGTGCCAATCACTTGGTCTTCCAAAAATGGCTGTCCTTCCTCCCCAACTTTCTCGACTCGTCCCTTTCGCACAGCCCGAATCACAGGGTTGTGAACTAATCGACTGAGGGCGTTATCAACTGCTAAGTTCGCTTGAGAAGCAATGAGAGTGCGTCCACCCCGAAGGGCAACTTGATAACAAATCTCGGCAATCACAGTAGTTTTGCCTGTACCTGGCGGCCCTTGGATGAGAACTAAATCTTCGGCTGCAAGCACAGTTTCCACTGCTGCTTTCTGACCAGGATTAGCTGAGGATAACAACAAATCCTCTGGTTGCAGTTTGACAGTTTTTTTGATGTGTCTTGCCTGGGAAGCGTCGAATAAGAAGTTGCCCAAGTAGGGATTTTGGGTACGTCCTTGCTTTAACTGTTCCAAGGCTTCTTTTTTACGTTGAATTTGTTTGATGTCACCAACTGCCTCGAAAAACAAGAATCCGGTTGTTGGTAGTTGATAACGTTTTGCCGCCATGTAATCAGTTAAGTCGCGTTCTAGCCTGACGCTGATGATGCAACGCTTGGGGTCAACTTCTTCAATAGACCCTAGTTCGCGACCGTTATGACCGTTTTTTCCTGTGGGAGCAGTCTCGAACAACTTCAATTCTTCGTTTTTTGCCCGTTTTACCCGTTCCCAGAAATTTTCTACATCCAAGGAATTTTGATTAAAACCGTCAAGTGTGGCTGAGGCTACATCAATCTCAAAGGTAAGCCGCCTTGTACCAAATTTATAGTTATGACTCAAAAAACGCACACAAAACTGACGTGCCCTAGCAATATTTTCCTCAACCTGCAAAAATGCTTTCCAAGCTTTGAGCTGATCTTCTGTAGGTACGTGATTGCCGCAGACTGGCATGGCTGCTATCCGTGCTAACGCCCCTGGCGGAATACCAATATGATGCTCATGGTTAGGTAGCAAACGCAAGCAACAAGCTACAGCATAGCCATCGGCGTGTCCCCGTGAGGGTTGTAGCAACTGAGTGGACAGTATTTTTAAACCGCCATATCCATCTTTTTTTACAGCTGCTCTGAATCTTAACGTTTTTCCTAGCTTCTCCAATCTTCGGGGTAATTGAAAATCATCTCGGTCTGTTGCTAGGATCAATTCCCAAATTTCTTCTGTTGGCTCTTTTCCAGTTCCCTGACGGCGAACATAAAATAAGCGAGGCTTCTGACCAACACATTCATACATTAACTCGTTGGCGCATTCTCGCCGCTCCCAAAATTCAACATATGATTCAAGGGCAACGTTACCTTCAAGATTGCGGATCAAACTATCTATGGCCGAACCTACGAAAATATAGCCCCAATCTTCGGAGTTTGTTTTAATGTTCAAGGAATTTGCTTGTAAATAAATGACTATTTAGACAGTACCGTATCAAAGTCGCAACTGCCGATACACCTGACTAGGAGCGCGATGCACCAAAGAATGACGATAAACCAATCCATTTAGGTCATCAGCATAACCGCCACCGATAACGCAGGCAACAGGGAAGCCAGCTGCAACGCAGGTACTCAAAACCTGCATTTCCCGACGGTAAATGCCAGTGTCGGTTAAAGCTAATTTTCCCAGGCGATCGCCTACATGAGGATCGACACCTGCATCGTAAAAAACTAAATCAGGCTTGATATCCGATAACTCATATCTTGCACCTACCGAATAAACTCGGAAAAAACAGATAAAGAGTACAAAAGTGCGACATTAGAAGCAGTGTAAGGCTTGGTCACTACTTAGATATTTCAAGAACTATAAAACTA
>NZ_JACAEU010000004.1:0-24645 GCF_013388695.1 Fischerella sp. | reverse complement strand
TGGTGTCTTTGTGGTGAAAAAGATCCGGACTGAAACCACCAAGACACTAAGACACTAAGAGTACTAGCACCAACTGTATTGCCCATTAACCTGTCAAAATCTTTATGGCAAACTACTAGAATAAGTTCAGGAAATAGGGCAGGAGAGCGAGATGAATACATCTATCCTTGACAAGGTGATTGAACAACTGAAAGTTATGCCCGAAGATTTGCAGTCGCAGGTGCTTGAATTTGCACGTACTTTGGCAGGTACAAAAATTCAAGGTGTTCCAGGTTGTCAACTGATACGTTTTGCGGGTGTTATACCACCAGGCGACATACAATTGATACGCGAAGCAATTGAAAAAGACTGCGAACAGATTGACATCAATGAGTGGTAGATACTTGCTGGATACTAACATTAGTATTGCTCTATTCGCGGATGAGATAGCAGTCAAAAACAGCCTTGCACAAAAAGTGGAGAGTTGCGCAAGTTTCACGAAAGCTGCTGAAACATTTACTCAGCCCCAATTTGGAACCGTAAAGTAAACTAACAATAGAAGTACTTCCAGAAAAAACGTTATTTTCTCTATGTCTACCCTGACAGAAATCGAAGCTGCCATTAAAAAACTACCAGAAGGTGAAATTCGCCAACTTGCTGTATGGCTTCAGACATACCTGGATGAAACATGGGATCGGCAAATAGAAGCGGATTTAGAATCTGGTAAATTGGATCACTTGATTGCTAAAGCAGAGGCTGACATTGCAGCAAATAACCTGAGAGATCTTGATGAAGTCCTTTACGACACCTGATTTTTGGCAAGCTTATGCAGTTTTGTCTCCGGAAATAAAAGAACAAGCTCGAAAAGCATACCAGCTTTGGAAAGAAAACCAATCTCACCCATCCCTCCATTTTCAGAAAGTTGGTAAGAATCTTTGGTCTGCTCTAATTACGGGAGGCTACCGAGCATTGGCACTAAATAAGGGTGACGATTATTACTGGTTCTGGATTGGCTCTCACGATGACTATGATGCTTTACTTAATTAAGGATGCATCACAGTTCGATTGAGGTTGCAGGCGTGCGATCGCCCAGCATCCCAACCTCATGTAGTAAAAACTCGTGTTCGAGCTTGTGAGCGGGATTTAGAAGCATTTCATTAGAGTTAGCTAGACCTAAATCCGCGAATACATTACCGCTACTTGCTTATACTTTGGCGTTGCTGAATCAAGATATGAATTTACAATTCACGGGTATGACCAGACGTAGCATTGCTACGTCTCTACAATGATTTGGCATCAAGCTACAAAAATGTATGCAAACATAATTCATGACCAAATTCAGCAACGCCTATACTTTTATGCGATCGCCCACTATGTTTTCATTTGATGTGCAGGATTGATATAACCATCTCTGCAATATAGATATACCTATATGGCCAGCTGGGGTAAAGACTTATTCATAAATGTTTACAAAGTTTAGTAGAATGACTTTATGAATAAATAAGTATTTTTGCTCAGCATTATGAGAGTAGATCAATTTCCCTGGCTCACCGCGATCGTGGTGCTGCCACTCGTTGCAGCACTGCTCATCCCCGTACTGCCCGATAAAGATGGTAAGCGCCTGCGGTGGTATGCCCTAGGCGTAGGAATCGCGGATTTTGTCTTGATGTGCTATGCCTTTTGGAAGCATTACGATGCGAGTAGCGCTACTTTTCAACTCGCGGAGAAATATGCCTGGATACCTCAGTTAGGTTTTAGCTGGGCAGTTTCAGTCGATGGACTATCAGCCCCGCTCGTGCTTCTAGCAGGATTGGTAACGACACTTTCGATATTTGCAGCTTGGCAAGTTAATATCAAGCCTCGACTGTTCTATTTTCTGATACTGGTGCTTTATTCTGCACAGATAGGGGTGTTCGTAGCCCAAGACTTGCTGCTGTTTTTCATTATGTGGGAGCTAGAATTGGTTCCCGTCTACTTGCTTGTATCCATTTGGGGCGGGCAAAAGCGTCGCTACGCAGCAACTAAATTCTTATTATATACCGCAGCTGCTTCTATATTTATTCTGGTGGCAGGGCTGGCAATGGCTCTCTACGGCGACAACATGACCTTCGATATCGCCGCGCTCAGCATGAAGAACTTCCCCCTAGCGCTAGAACTGCCACTTTATGCAGGATTGCTGATTGCGTTTGGCGTCAAGCTGGCTATTTTCCCTCTGCACACCTGGCTACCTGACGCACATGGTGAGGCTTCTGCTCCCGTGTCGATGATTTTGGCTGGTGTGCTGTTGAAGATGGGCGGATACGGACTAATTCGCCTGAATCTAGAGATGCTCTCGGATGCACACATTTACTTTGCACCGGTTCTAGCCATTCTGGGCGTTGTCAACATTATCTATGGTGCGTTGAACTCCTTTGCCCAATCCAACATGAAGCGTCGCCTAGCATATTCGTCAGTTTCCCACATGGGTTTCGTATTGCTGGGTATTGCGTCTTTTACCGACTTGGGAGTCAGCGGTGCGATGTTGCAAATGATATCGCACGGTTTAATCGCAGCGGTACTGTTCTTCCTCGCAGGCGTAACTTACGATCGCACTCACACGATGGCAATGGACAATATGGGCGGTGTTGGTCAGGCGATGCCCAAAGTGTTTGCCCTGTTTACGGCAGGTGCGATGGCATCGCTGGCTCTCCCCGGTATGAGTGGCTTTGTCAGCGAACTCTCGGTCTTCGTTGGCGTGACGACCAGTGATATCTACAGTTCATCTTTCTGCACCGTGACAGTCTTCTTAGCCGCAGTGGGAGTCATCCTCACGCCGATTTATCTGCTCTCGATGTTGCGACAGGTATTTTACGGTTCTGGTATAGCACCTACGTGTGACATTAACAATGCAGGCTTGGAAAATCAGGAGGATAAGGGAACGGTTTGCTTTGGTACGGACTGTCTCCTGCCTACCGAGGCAGTCTATAGCGATGCCAAACCACGTGAGTTGTTTATTGCTGCCTGTTTTCTGCTGCCGATCGTTGGTATTGGGTTCTATCCCAAGCTGGCTACGCAGATGTATGACGTGAAAACTGTTGCGGTGAATGCTCAGGTTCGCCAATCCTACATTCAAATCGCACAAACGAATCCCCAGATTTATGCTAAGGGATTCTTGGCTCCAACAATTGCAGAGCCTGAAGTAGCGCCCGTTTTGGGAATTGTCAAGTAACCTTGTTGACCTCTATACATTATGTCGAAAATCGAGCGATCGCTTTTTCAGGGGCGATCGCTTTTTGATTT
Source organism: Fischerella sp. (assembly GCF_013388695.1). NCBI lineage: Bacteria > Bacillati > Cyanobacteriota > Cyanophyceae > Nostocales > Hapalosiphonaceae > Fischerella > Fischerella sp. The sequence goes on along the minus strand of NZ_JACAEU010000004.1, from coordinate 21,387 downwards.
TGCTTATTCGATCGCAACATTTTCCGCGAAGTACTTCCCCCAGTTAGGCTGTCGGCCATCAATATCGGTGAATCCATACTCCTGTGCCAAATCCCACGAACTAAATACCCGACCTGACTTTTGCATAATGTTTGAGTCAGCAGACAGTGCTGCGATCGCCCGTCCAAATCGAAGGGAGAACCGGACTTTTTGCCATGCGATCGCATTGCTCGGGTGCTGCGACCTGTACAATACACAGTTGCCCCAGTTTCACCCAGCATACAAGCAATGCCACGTCCTGCTCCACGAGTTGCACCAGCAACTACAGCAACCTTACCTTTCAGCGATGGCATAGATGTTGCTCCTTGTATTTTTAAACGGCACGCACAACTTTACCTCAAGTAAGTTCTGAGATCCTACTTAGCATTATCACTGCTGGAGGGGCGATCGCGGGCTTCAAACCCTGCGATCGCTGTATGGAGTGTGAAATAAACGTGTTCAGATCCCATCTTCTGTAAAAGCCCCGATTGCTTCAGTTGTCTGTAGAGATCTTGTTTCACACGCGCCATCGCAAAGGTAATGCCTCTAGCAGCTAGTTCGCTTTGCAATTCTGCCAATGTGTCGATCGCAGTAATGTCAACTTCGACGATCGCTTCTGTGTTCAGCACAAACCACTCCACGGGAGTTGCTTCTGCCTCAATCGCCTCTAATACCCGTCGCTTGAAGTTTTCTACATTGGCAAAGCAAAGAGGAGCATCATACCGATAAATCACCAATCCTGGAATAGTTTTAGCTCCCTTCCAGTCTTCAATGTCGTGCAATCCCGGCAACCCTGGCACCTCTCCCAAAACTGCATCGTGCGGTCGCGCCATCCGAGCAAACAAATCTATGACAGATAAGCTCACTGCCACAGCAACGCCAACACCTGTTCTTACGCCTGACGCGCCAGATATGGAAAATACCGTCGGGGTAGGAGTATGTCACTAAAGTCAAGCAAATAATATATTTTTTATGTAAACCAAGTATTTAAGTTTTTATTTTTACCCATAGTTGATTACAGTGATAGCACCTATATTATAATAAACAGGGCAAATACTTATAGCTAATTGACAAGGAAAATCAATTGGCAAGCTTAAGTCATCTCTAGCAGTATTCGTTGTATTGATTTTAAGATCGCTGACGTTTTTTTGCTAGAGTCGCTTCTACCAAATATATTGACGAATCTTGATTTATTCACCCGTAGTGGGAGCTATTATCCACTATTGTTCAACTGCGTCCTAAAGACCAATCATTTCTTCAAGGTAGGCCTAATACAAGATAAATTTTTGAGTGCTTGAGGCAGATCCTTGATTATGAAACGGGCGATCGCATACATAATTTGCGATCGTGCTGACTAAGTGTTTTTGCAGTAAACCTTGAGCTTTTTGAAGTGTAGGAGAAAAATACATGCGTCGTATTGGGATGCTTTTTTTGAGTGTTTTTTCTGTAGTTTTGGGTACAGCTCAATCCTCCTTAGCATTTAGCGTTGCTGTTTTTGGCGACAATTCGATAGACGACTTTGTAAACACTCAATCAGGATTCAGTGCCACACTCGTTACTGATGCCCAATTAGCAACCGCAGGATTCCTAGATGCCTTCGATGCTTTTATTTACACACGCGATGGTGCGTCATTTGGCACTGGTCTTTCTGCTCCTGCTGCTGCCAACGTCAAATCCTTCGTTACCGGAAATGTCGTGCTATTTATGACTGACTTGGCAGACAAAATCGGAGCGGGTGCACCACAAGGAGAAGACCCATTAGCTAACAAAGCACTTTTGAACTCTTTATCTTTTGCAACGAAGAACGGCAAAGGTTTCATAGGAGAATTCAATGGAGCTGGATTTGCCTTAAGTCAAAACACATCAGGTTTTAGCGGTCAGTCATTGGAGCTAGTACCAGGGACATTTACAGGTTTAGGCAACAATATCACACAACCATTTAACATTGTCCAATCCACTCATCCAGTCACCGCAGGACTACCCAACCCTTGGACATCGAGTGGTGGTCAAGATTTCTTAGCCAGTTCTACAGGGGTTCCTTCCGAACTCATCGTTGCAAAAGGCCCAGCAGGGGCAGCAGATCAATTTCCTACAATTGTGGCGAGTCGCAGTGAACCCGTTCCCGAACCCCTAACCATGAGCGGCACAGCCCTTGCTGCTGGTATGGGCTGGCTGATGAAGAGAAAGCTAACACAGTCGCAAAAAGCTAAAGTTTAATATTGCCAATGCAAATATCAAGCTGAATGCCTCAATAAGGGAGAGGGGGAAAGGGGGAGTGGGAGAGTATATAAAACTGGACTCTCCCCATCTCCCCATCCCCCCATCTCTCCTTGTCCTCCTTCCCAATTCGTTTGCTAAAAAGCGATCTCATTTCAAACTTGCCTCTACAAGCAATCGCGCCAGTTCGCAAAATCCTTCCCCTTCCGCAGCAGCTGTCACATAAACAGGCTGATGGTGCAACCTTTGTGCATACTCCAACACGTTCGCTACACCAACAGACATAGGAAAACAACTCTCATCAAATAAACTTTCATCATTAGGACTATCACCAACAGTAACAACTTCCTGTGGGGCGTAGCGGGGAAAGTATTTCTGCAATACCTGCAATAACCCAACTGCCTTATCTTGCCGCAAAGGTTTGATGTGACACTGCACGCTACTGTAAGTAAATCCCCAACCCATTTGCTGACAGAGATTTGCTAGGGTTTGGATCTCATTTGTACTCAATCCGGCAACATCAAAAGTCCAGTCGGTGATCCGAAAGCGATTGTCAGTTGATTCTTGGAGATGGGGAAATTTTCGGCGTAATTGCTCAAAAAATACAGCTAGTTGTTGGCGATGGGTAACGATATCAGCAATGGGCGTTAAGGCTACTGATTTCTCACTATTGTAGTGATAGAATAAACCACCATTTTCGGCGATCGCCCCAACGATCGGTAGGTAACTTGCGATTCCACTTACCCATCCCGCACTCCGTCCAGTCACAATCAGCACCTTTATACCAGCAGTTGCTAAATCTTCAAAAGCTTGCAACAGTTGGCTAGTAAACTTGCCTGCCACAGTCAAAGTCCCATCCATATCTGTAGCAATCAGACGAATATTGCCAAAGCGATCGCCAGCTTGAATCTGAGATAGAGGCAGGAGTTTGGGCATACGAGGGGGTGGGTGTGTAGAGGCAGGGGTAAAGGTTAAAGGGGAAAGGGAAAAGGCATTTATATTCCCTTTCACCCTTACCCTTTGCCCTTTCCCCAATCAAAAATATCACCAATACCGCAAAATGACATCCAGGATTTGGGCATCCTATACATCAGGAGTCAAGTTTTCCATTTGCTCACTATGTCAACTTCAATGTTTATTGCCCAATCGGCTGGGACAAAAACTAAAAAGGTATCTCAACAAGTTCCCGCTAGCGAACCACAAGCACCGCCATTGTTGTTGGTGGCAACAAGTGGAGGATTAGCTTTAGCTGTGATTGCTTTAATTGTCTATGGCAAAATCCAGCTGAATCAGCTACAGAAAAAACTCAAGTTTGAAAAATTTCGGACACGAGAACTAGATAAAAAGTTTAAACTCGCCTTAGACACGATTCGCAAAATGGAAACTAACCCCGACTTGATTAACTCACGGGAATTTAACCTGGATTATCTGCGAATGCGAATGTCAGAGGAAGTTTTTCATTTTGCCATAGTTAATCAAGTTAAAATTAAGGTTAAAGATAAAATTTCTCAAGCACTGCGTCCCAATCAAGCCCAACAAGGAGTAGTGGGAATTGCTAGTAATGCCGGGCGACAGGTAGATGAAATATTCGATGTCGAACATGAGACTGGCAATCCGCCTAACATTACCAAGCGAGTGTTATTTCGCATTCAAATCCGGTTAATGAAGTTACCGACACAGGCGACTTCAGCCACGATTAGCCAGATTATAGATTGTATTGAAACTTACCTTAGTCCCGCAGACGATGAGGATAATTGGCAACCTACGATTCAAGGGCGGATTGCCTATATGCATTGGGATCAAAAAGCTAAGCCTACTCCTCTGTTAGTTCTAGAGCAATCCAATGAAGGTGTGAATGTGACTTTCCGCACTAATCGCCAACCAAACACTCCAAAGTAGCAGAAACCGCGCTGCACAAAAGGAAAAAATCAGGCTTTGGCAAGTAAAGATCGCGCCTCTAGGAAAATAAGGAAGAGTGCGGGAGGCAGAACAGATAGAAATTTTCATCACTTTGTTGTGTGATGAAATTACGTGGGCGTCTACCTATAATATCATGTCTGCTTGAATACTTATATTATCCGCCCGTGTCGGTAATAGGTAATAGGTAATAAATTAGTAATTGGTAATGGGAAGAAAACCATTAAGCCGCATTCACAATCAAGCTTAGAACAGAAAAGTAGTTCGGAGCGTTCCTACATAAATAGTGTCATTGTCGCTATTGTGCTACGGATTCGTAACTACAAAAAAGCCAGGAGTGATGTAAAATCTATCTGTATTTGGTTGCGATAAAAAGCTTTAAAATGTAAAGAAGTGTCCGGATATTTGCGCGTTGGTTGTAGGATTAATTGGGCGATCGCTAACAGTAGCTTTTAACTTTATAAGTAAACAGTTTCTTTTTTCTTGAAGGAACTGTTGTATGTTTCCAAATTGTTCGTAAAATGTTACGCTTATTGACAATGAAGCTACTTTGCTTAAATTTTAAGACAGTTTAATTTTAAGTTTTTTGAAATTTTTGTTCATTGTTTAAGCATATTTGCTACAAGTTAACACAAAATAATCCTTTTGAAGGTATTTCATGTTTTCATTTCCTAAGAATTATTACTATTAGCGATCGCTACATTGATAATGTTGTACCGAAAGCCAATCAACAAGCTGCAAAAATTCATACAAAAACAAAGTTTTTTGCATATAGGGGTTTTTCTGGCAACTCTGTTGGGTATCATATTGTTCAGTTGGGTAGCACTCTCGCAGCGACCAGTTACCCTCAATATGTTAATTACTGCCCCTGATGCCCAACCTTGGAGACAGGGTTTGATTAGAGACTTCGAGGCTAAGAACCCAGGCATTCGCATTAACCTTGTTGAAGGGCCCAATGCCACAAATTTGCTCGAAGACCTGTATACTTCATCTTTTATCTTGGGTGAATCCCCTTATGACCTGGTCAATATGGACGTCATCTGGACACCCAAGTTTGCTGCTGCTGGATGGTTGCTACCCCTAGACGATCGCATTTCCAAAGAGGAGTTGGCAGCATTTTCGCCCAAGGATGTAGAGGGGGGACGCTATCAGGACAAGCTGTACCGCATTCCCATGCGTTCTGACGTGGGAATGCTCTACTACCGGGAAGATTTAATCAAAGAAGCAGGATTGAAACCGCCAGAAACCTTTGAGGACTTGATGCGAATTTCCCAAACCTTGCAGAAGAAAGACGAGGTGAATTGGGGCTATGTTTGGCAGGGACGCCAATATGAAGGACTCGTGGCGATGTTTGTGGAAGTCCTCGATGGCTTTGGTGGCTTCTGGGTTAATCCCGACACGCTCGAAGTAGGACTAGATCGACCAGAAACATTACGAGCCATTGAGTTTCTGCGTAGTACCGTCAGGGAAGGTGTTTCTCCTCCTGGAGTGACGACTTATCAGGAAGAAGACACCCGGCGCTTGTTCCAAAGTGGTCAAGTGGCGTTTTTACGGAGCTGGCCCTATGCATGGCCTTTAGCCCAGGCAAAAGGTTCGCCAATCCAGGGCAAAATTGCGATTAAACCGATGGTTCATGCTCCTGGTCAGACTGGAGCGGCTTGCCTAGGGGGCTGGGGTTTAGGGATTGCTAAAACTTCTAGACATCCCGAAGAGGCTTGGAAAGCAATTCAGTATTTTACCAGTAAAGAGGCACAGCGCCGATTCATTTTGACTGCGGGCTTTGTACCAAGTCGCCGGGATTTGTTTACAGACCCAGAGATTGTTGCCAAATACCCCCACTATCCACAGTTACTGGAGGTCGTGGACAATGCAGTTTTACGTCCGCCGATCGCCCAATACGCTCAGACCTCAGATATTTTGCAGCGTTATCTCAGTGCTGCACTAGCCGGCCGGATGAATCCGGAACGAGCAATGCAAGCTGCTGCTGCTGAAACGCGCCGACTGCTAGGTACTGGGGATTAGGAACTGGAGACTAGGGACTGGGAAGAGGACAAGGGGAGTAATAAACCATCAACTACTAACCACTAACCACTAACCACTAACAAATGACCAATGACTAATGACTAATGACCATTGACTAGTGACTAATGACTAATGACTAATCTACATACCCTCCGAGGTCGGGAACAACGGACAGCCTGGATCTTACTAACACCCGCATTACTGCTGCTGTTGTTTGTATTTGCCTACCCGATTTTACGAGCATTCTGGTTAAGTGTATTTACTAGGAACCTGGGAACGGAGCTACAACCCGTATTCTCTGGTTTGGACAATTATGTGCGGATGGCGGGGGATGGTCGTTTCTGGCAGAGTTTGTGGGCAACGACCGTGTTCACAACAGCATCCGTTGTCTCAGAACTACTGCTAGGATTGGGGATTGCCCTAGTTCTCAATCAGGCGTTTTTTGGACGGGGCGTAGTGCGTACGATCGCCATTTTACCTTGGGCTTTGCCTACTGCTCTGATTGGTCTGGCATGGGCTTGGATTTTTAACGACCAGTTTGGGGTTGTAAACGATATTTTGCGGCGGCTGGGGCTGATTGAGACTGGGATTAACTGGTTAGGAGATCCAACCCTAGCAATGATCGCAGTGATTTTTGCTGATGTTTGGAAAACTACGCCCTTTATCAGTATCCTACTGTTGGCTGGCTTGCAGTCGATACCAAAAGACCTCTATGAAGCCTACTCGGTCGATGGGGCGAACGCTTGGCAAAACTTCCGCAATATTACCCTGCCGCTGCTGTTACCACAAATTCTCATCGCAGTGTTATTTCGGTTTGCTCAAGCTTTCGGGATTTTCGACTTGATTGCTGTGATGACCGGGGGTGGCCCTGGTGGTGCTACAGAAGTGGTGTCATTGTACATCTACTCTACAGTGATGCGCTACTTAGATTTTGGTTATGGAGCAGCCCTCGTAGTGGTGACATTTTTGATCTTGATTGCTGCGGTGGCGATCGCTAGTTTCTTGCTTAACAAATACCGTGCCAGAACAGGAGCCATTTAACCCATGAGTGTAACTCCACAAGCACCTCCGGCGACCCCAAAACGAACAGAGGGAACCAGGTTTTCTTGGAAGAAAATCTTGCTGCCAATAGCAATTGCATTAGTAGTGCTATTCAGCTTAGCGCCAGCCCTATGGCAATTGCTGACCTCGTTTAAAGTGAATGAGGATATTGCCGCCGTTCCTACAGTCTATTTCCCGACGCGATTCACTTTCGATCACTACATTGAGTTATTCACTCGTCGCCCATTTTGGCGCTACATCTTCAACAGTGCCTTTGTATCGATTACTTCTACAGCTTTAGCCTTAGCAATCGGAGCACCCGCTGCCTATGCCCTCGCACGCTTACGCCCTTGGGGCGAACAAGTTATCCTCGCCAGCGTTCTGATCGTGACTTTATTCCCTGGAATTCTGTTATTCCTGGGACTTTTAGAAATTATCCAAGCGCTCAGACTGGGCAACAACTATCTGGCACTGATTATACCCTACACTGCCATCAATTTGCCGCTAACAATTCTAGTACTCAGAAGCTTTTTCCAACAACTGCCAAAAGACTTGGAAGATTCCGCTAGGGTCGATGGCTACAACACCTTTCAACTACTATGGCAAATCGTGTTGCCTATGACCCTTCCCGCCTTGGTGACTACTGGAATTCTCACCTTTATTTTTGCCTGGAACGAGTTTATCTTCGCTCTCACGTTTATGACTCGTGAAGAGTTGAAGACAATTCCCGTTGCTGCTGCTCAGTTGGGTGGTGCCACAGTATATGAAATTCCCTACGGTCCCATCGCCGCTGCTACTGTCGTCGGGACGTTACCCCTGGTTTTACTAGTTTTGTTCTTCCAGCGCAGGATTGTCCAAGGTCTCACCGCTGGTGCTGTCAAAGGATAAAAATAAAAATGGCTAAACTCGAACTCAAAAACTTGAATAAAACCTATACTCCCAAAGTCATCCCTGTCAAAGACGTTAGCTTAACTGTAGATAACGATGAATTTCTCACTTTACTTGGCCCTTCTGGCTGTGGCAAATCCACCGTCCTACGCATGATTGCAGGTCTTGAGGAACCTACTCGCGGTCAGATCAAGATTGGGGGTGTGGATGTCACCCATAAGCGAGCAGCCGATCGCAACATCGCGATGGTATTTCAAAGCTATGCACTCTATCCCCACATGACGGTATACGAAAACCTCGCTTCTGGACTCAAGCTCAAAAAAGTACCATCAGCAGAAATTAAACGGCGAGTGGCAGAAGTGGCAGAAGTTTTAGGATTAGAAGAGTTAATGAACCGCAAGCCCGGCCAGATGTCTGGAGGTCAACGGCAGCGGGTTGCGGTTGGTCGTGCTTTGGTGCGTAATGCCGATGTGTACCTGCTGGATGAACCTTTAAGTAACCTGGATGCACTGCTGCGCGAACGAGTCCGAGCCGATCTCAAGCAAATTTTTGCAGCACAAAAAGTGCCAGTTGTCTACGTCACCCACGACCAAACAGAAGCGATGACGCTATCCACTAAAGTGGCTTTGCTCAACGATGGCTACGTCCAGCAACTTGACCCACCCGAGCGCATCTATAACCATCCGGCTAATCTATTTGTGGCTGGATTTGTTGGTAGTCCCCAAATGAATTTACTGACTTTACCCTGTAAAGGACGATACGCGATCCTAGGTGACTTCCAAGTGCTTCTTCCAGATATACCAACTGTACCACCCGAGATTATCCTGGGAATCCGTCCAGAAGATGTCCGCGTTGCCCAACCAGGTGATAGCCAGACTATCCGAGGGCGAGTGTATCTAGTGGAAAACTTGGGTATGCATTATTTGGTCAGTGTCAGAGTTGAGGGTTCACAAACCGGAGCGATTACGGTACGTGCTTTGTTACCAACAGACCAAAATTGGAGTGGCGAGGATATTACACTGGCATTGCCCCCTGAAGATATTCACTGGTTTGATGTTCAATCTGGCCATGCTCTTGTCAGGAGGTAAATGTTAGGTGTGAGAAGTTAGGGCATATAAGTTAGTTTTTGTTTCTCGCTCCTGGCTCGGAACTTACAAATGCAGTTTGAGACTGACGGACTAGAACACCGTCTTCCATTTCCACAATGCGATCGGCTATGTCTAAAATGCGGTTATCGTGAGTCACCAACAAAATAGAAGTTCCCTGTTCCTTGGCAAGACGCTGCATCAATTCCACAACATCCCGTCCTGATTGTTTGTCTAAAGCTGCTGTGGGTTCGTCTGCTAACACTAGTGCGGGACTATTTACCAAGGCGCGGGCGATCGCTATTCTTTGTTTTTGTCCCCCAGAAAGACTATCTGGGTAATAGTTAATTCGTGGCCCTAAACCAACAGCCCTCAATATTCTTTCTGATTTCGCAATAGCTTCTTGCTGAGAAATATACTTATTCAGTTCTACCGCCATTTGCACATTTTGCCTTGCGGTTAAAAACTCCAATAAGTTGTGAGCTTGAAAAATATAACCAATCTTACGCCGAAGATTAACTAATTTTGTTTGGCTAGCTCTATATAATTCTTCACCTAAAAACCTTAAACTTCCTTCTTGAACAGACCGCAAACCACCGATCAAACTTAATAATGTTGTTTTACCCGATCCTGATGGGCCGGTCATCAGTACAATTTCTCCCGGATAAATCTCGAAGTTAATGTCAAATAAAATCTGTCTCTTCAGCGCACCTTTGCCGTAGTAGTGGTTGAGATGTTGAATGGAAATTACAGGTTCTTTTTTCATGGATGGTGGTTAGTGGTTAGTGGTTAGTGGTTGGTGGTTAGTGGTTAGTGGTTGGTGGTTAGTGGTTGGTGGTTAGTGGTTGGTGGTTAGTGGTTAGTGGTTGGTGGTTAGTGGTTGGTGGTTAGTGGTTAGTGGTTAGTGGTTAGTGGTTAGTGGTTGGTAGTTAGTGGTTAGTGGTTAGTGGTTAGTGGTTGGTGGTTAGTGGTTAGTGGTGATTTCTCTCCATCCCCCCACCTCCCCATCTCCCCCACTCTCCCCTTTTCCCCCTCCCTCAACTACTGGCTATGGCACGCAGGGGTTCTGGTAAATGGCAGCGATCGCCAATCACATGAAAAAAAGGACCGCGATCGGTCCACTCAACAATACTGACTGCGCTTACAGGCATGGCGATCGCTTCGCCACATTGTCTAGACAAGAACACCTTGTTTAACATGTAGATACCTCAATTGGTCGCGTTTCGTGAGTCCCCAGGTTAACGGCGAAAGGAACGCCGTTGTTGGACTGTGTACTGGGTATTGGGTAAAAGGCGCGAAAACTTAACTGGATTCTTTCCCAGTCCGCGATCGCCAGTAAAGAGTACCCAAGGAATGCCCCGGACATAATTTTTCGCCTTGATTACCCAATCCCCAATCCCTAATCCCCAGTCCCTTTTATTCTTGCAGGAAGACGCTAGTGTATCTATAAGCATTACTCTTTGGCTGACCGATGGTAGTTTAGCGACGTAGAGCAGATTCTATAACTCGTAGATTAAGTATTACACTACCTGTTGTTTAATTTTTCAGTTTTTATGGCTACTTGCAACGGCAGATAAGCTAGTTAAGCTAGCCAGATAAGCCAGTTAATTTAAATAGTCTGTGAGAGTAAGTACTCCCACTAAGTATTCTGATAAATAATTTATTACATCAGTTTTCATACTTAAGACAGATGAAATCTATCGTCAAGTTGATTATTGTCGTCTTTTGAAGGTAGTGTTGCAAAAATACAGTTTCCCATACCCTTGTCTGTATTATTGACTAATCGCCAGTCAGTCATCTCAAATAATATTTTGAAGTCCATTAACTTATCAAATATAAGGGAACTCCAAAAAATAAATTATCCAACTCTTGCATCCAATACAACTTCTTCCTCCTTGTCTTCTTTGTCCTTCAAGTCTTGCGAGCGATTGGATATTTTTTATTTGGAAGCCTCTAATTTGAATCATCCCTAGATTCAAATCAGGTGACACGACAATAAAGAATAATTATTAATTACAAAACTTATGAATGCGATCCAAAAAGGACAAATTCAGGGAATATAAAAAAGTAACATTCCCAATACAGTCACGTTGATTGCCCAAATTTTTGGAGTGGTCGCATAAATAAATCCGATCCAAAGTGATCTTGTCGTCCTCAAAACTTTTTGCAACACAACCATAGGAAATGCCTCGGAGGGGAAGCAGTAGCATGAATATCTATCTTGCAAAGCTTATACAGGTATCTCAAATGAGTGCCACAATTGGTGAAGGAAAAGTTAAGAGAACAAAAATTGCTAGTTTTGTTTTAGCACTTAGCTTATTATCTGGCTTTTTATCAGCCTGCAATCAAGCCCCAAGTAGGACTGGTAGTACTGATAATTTTTCTAATAAATCTGCAAATACTCCCAGTACCACAACTACACCCAACCAGTCTGTAACTATTCCTGACTCCAAAATTACATCTGCTGAACCTCTAGCTACTCCCAACAACACAAACCCATTAGATAACTTTGACTTTCCGGATATGCCCGACGACGCCAATGTCGATAGTCAGAGTATCCCTAATACATCTTCCAACCCTGTGGGTAGTATGCCTAGATTTGGTGGTGCTACGATCCCCAACAGGAACTTGATTACTCCTAATACTGGGAGCATACCAAACACACCTGGTAGATCCTTCAGCGTGCCCAGCAACACGCCCACAACTAGTCAGAATTACACAACTTCGGGCAGTCAAAATATCCCTAGCGCACCTTCTGACACTGTTGGTGGTAAGACTGAGTATGATATTGCCACGATTCCTAAAAGGAATTCTATTACTGAGAGTACTCCAAGCATACCAACCACATCTGATAGACCTTTCTCTACACCCAGCAGCACGGACACAACCAGCCAGGCATACACCAGTTCGAGCAGTCAGAATACCCCTGGTGCACCTTCTAGTGCTGTTGACAGCATGAGCGAGTATGGCAGCGCTACTCCCAGTACTCCGAGTACTGCAAGCACACCAACCACATCTGATAGACCTTTCTCTACACCCACTAGCACGGCCACAACCAGCCAGACCTACACCAATTCGAGCAGTCAGAGTAACCCTAGCACACCTTCGAGTAATGTTAGCAGAACTACCTGGTATGATAGTGCCGCCATTCCCAGTACACCTACTTCTAGACCTACTACTAGTAGTCAGCTAACTACACCTGCTAGACCCTTCAGGACGCCCAGCGGTACGGTCAAAAACGACCAGATTGAAACCAATTCGAGTAATCAGAGTAACCCTAACGCACCTTATAGTACTGTTGACAGGATGACAAGGTATGATAATAGCGCCGCGATTCCTAACAGGTCTTCTACTACGGGCAACCAGTCAACCACACCTAGCAGATCCTTAAACAGACCCAGTACTACAACCACACCCTCTAGATTACCTGCTTCTGGTGTCAAACCTGTTGAACGTACCTCAATTGCCGCTACTTCACCCTCAATCCAAGAAGTTAATTACTCAAAACGATCTACCTTAGCACAGTCAATTGATGATGCTAATGCCGTTGTTCGTGGGTTAGTGGTAGCAAGGCATGAAGGTCAGATCAAACCCTACAGTAGAACGTGGAGAAAAGCTCAAGACGCAATCATTTTGTTGCGTCAAGGTAAAACCAGGCAAGTAGCCGCCTCAAGAGCAAAGGTTCCCATGCCTGTACTGATGCAATTAATTGAATGGGGTCAAATTCGACCAACAATATCCTCGTCTTCTACTTTACCTGCTTCTGGTGTCGAACCTGTTGAACGCGCCTCAATTGCCGCTACTTCACCCTCAATCCAAGAAGTTAATTACTCAGAACAATCACTTGTAGAACAGTCAATTGATGATGCTAATGCTGTTGCCCGTGGGTTAGTGGTAGCAAGGCATGAAGGTCAGATCAAACCCTACAGTAGAACGTGGAGAAAAGCTCAAGACGCAATCATTTTGTTGCGTCAAGGTAAAACCAGACAAATAGCCGCCTCAAGAGCAAAGGTTCCCATGCCTGTACTGATGCAATTAATTGAGTGGGGTCAAAATCAACCAATTCCAGGAAACATCTCTAATTTGCAACAATATCAGCAATAGAGTGGACTATTGAGATCGAACGCAAGAAGTGATTAGTTAGCCTTCGAGAAAGTCGATTTATACTCGATTTTCTCCGTTTCTCTAACCTGCGATCGCTGACTATCCTAGTGATCTGCCAACCCAAAAATGCGCTTGTGAGGGCTGGGAAAGGGGTGCATCTTTTAGGGAAAGGAATTAAAAACCTTTCACGCCAGTCGCTACAACGCGTGGAAAAGCAACGCGCTGGCTCCCCTTTTCCCCTTTCCCTTTACCCCGCCAAGTTCCCGGGCGCGAACTACTAGCTAAGAAAAAGGCATATTGGAAAGTTTTGTTGGTGGGCGTTTGGCTATGTGAAACAAGCCATTGCAAATGGCTGTAATGCCAAGCAGAACCGCTACAAACAGAAACGTCCAGTGCATAGCAAATACGAATGCTTGGGGCGGAAGAGATGCAGGTGGTGTTGTACGGGGTAGGTTCGCGCTACTGAAAACAAATGTTGCAAATAGAGCCGATGCCAGCACTGTTCCGAGTGTTTGCCCGACCATTGATGATTCGTTTAACAACCCCGAAACAATGCTGACTCGATTTGGGGGAGTGTTGCTCATGATATCGGTATTGTTGGGCATTCGCCACATTGCCAATCCTATGCCCAGCACCATATCCCTGAAAACGTAACCCAAGGGTGTTAACTGGGTAGTAAAGGTGCTAGCCAGTAAGCATCCAAACGTCAATAACATTAGGCCAATAGGAATGAGAAAACGGCTACCAAACTTATCAACTAAACGTCCTGATATGGGTGCAATGATGGCATTAGTGATGGGATAGGTAATCATCAGCAGTCCCACCTGGTCGATTGGATACTTCAGTGCCAATTCGAGGAAGAACGGATAAATAAACAGCCGAAATGCGATCGCAATGTAAATCACCACCATTGTCAACAAATTAATAGTTAGGATGGGGTTACGAAACAAAGATAGATCTACTATTGGCTGTCTGCTGCGAGACTCAACCCATACAAAAATAATTAAACTGATAACAGCAATGGCAAACAGAATCAGAGCGATCGCACTATCAAACCGCTGTTTTTGCCCTTCGCTCATGCCAAACGAAAAGCTAACCATTACTACCACCAGAAGAATAGATCCCAGCCCATCAAAATATTGTGAGGTGTCACGCTGAAACTGGGAAGGTGGAACACACCAAGTGAATAAAAAAATAGCAATAATTCCAATCGGGATATTAATCAGGAAAATAGCCCGCCAATCTCCTAGTGCTACCAAGAAGCCACCAACACTTGCACCAAACACAGACCCTAGAGAAAGCGTCATCGCAGCAAGGCTGAGTGCCAGTCCATATTGCGGACTAGTGCCAAATAGTTCTGTAATCATAGCCATTCCCAAGCCAGCGATCAACACAGCACCAAGTCCTTGCAGCACTCGAAAGCCAATCAACCAGACAATTCCAGGAGCCAACCCACACAGCAATGAGCTAGCAGTAAACAAGATCAAACCGCTTTGGAATAATTTCTGCCTGCCAAACATATTACCCAAACGAGCGGCGCTTAACATTAAAGCAGTAAGAACGATTAAATAGCTAACAATTACCCATTGAGCAGTAGCAAGATCAGTGTGAAAGGCATTAGTAATACTAGGCAGAGCGATATTGACGATAGAGTTATCGAGCGTAAACATCGTGAAGCCCAAACCCACACTCAACAGTGCCCACCATTTTTGAGATGGCGATCGCCCAGATGAAGAAAAATTTTGGGGTACTGATTCGCTGTTCATACCTTGGTTTTGCTGCAAAAGCTCATGCCAAGATTTTAGTCAAACAGGAAGCAGCGATCGCACAAGTGCCCCAATATATCTTCCAGCAGTGACAACAGCCCCAGGCAGCAGCCCACCACCCTCGTTACGAGGTTGAACTTGGTAATTCAAAAGCTAGCCGACCAAGTTACAGGTCAAAAATTTGCAATAATTGAGCTGGCTTGTTCACCCATCTACCATGACTGAGACCGCCCTCGACAGATTTTGGGAACTTATATTCGGGGCGATCGCCCTCAACCCCAAAGCGTTTGAATTGATTCAAACCCTGCCCCAAAGTAATAGGGTAGCTTTGTATACATTGCTGCTGGCAGGCTTTTCTCAGGCTATAGGTCAGGCTATTGTGTTGTTTGTCAACCGAGTCAAACCAATTCGCTTTATCCTGAGCTTGTTGATTGCCTCTGTATTATTTGCATTTAGCATTGGGTTTTGGGGCTTGAGTACATGGTTGGTGAGCCGCATACTATTCGATGACAGTGTCTCTTTTAGCAGCGTGTGGGCTGCTATGGGGCTTGCTTATGCGCCATTAATATTTAGTTTTTTTATAGCTTTACCTTATTTGGGTGTGCCAATTCAGGTATTGCTCTCGATTTGGACACTGTTGGCATTTGTGATTGGCTTGCGTGTTGCTCTTGATTTGAGTGCGTGGCAAGCGTTTTGGTGCGTGGCTTTGGGGTGGGTAATATTTCAAATTTTAGAGCGTACCATTGGACGACCAATAGCGGCGATCGGCAAATGGCTATCCAACAAGGCGGCTGGGACGCAACTAGTAACAGATATGCGAGGGCTAGAACAACTTCTGCAAACTGGCCCGCAAATTTCCCCCGGCATTTATCGAACTGGCAATAAAGCTGGCAATAACACAGACAAGGGGTGAGTATGATGTGGAAGCGAGTCGCCAAATTTTTGGGTATTTTTTTGATAGCCCTGCTTTTAACTCTACTGTTCCCACCTCTCCGCTATATGTGGATAGTTTCGTACAAAGCTTTGAGTAGTGCGTTTAGTTTGACATTGGATTTGGCACAGATTACTTTGATTGCCATCCTCTTTGTCGGACTTACAGTTCCTTTGGAAGCTTTGGGTTGGTGGGCGGGGTGGTATGGCGATCAAATCGACACCACACTCAACCCAGGTACGCTAGCAGAACCAATCTCACCACAAACAAATGTTGTTCGTTATGTAATTTACCTGGATGGTATCGGTCAGGCTTCATCTCGGTACTTTCCCGATGGTGAAGAGTTTCTCAGCCAATTGGCAGCAGCTTTACCAAATAACATCGTAATTATCAGAGGGCTAATTCCCTACTCTGTCCTGAATCGACCCCTCACGGAAGACCGGATGCTGTCGCTTTTTTGGCGTACAGCCGAGCGATTGAGTATGTCTGAACAGCCTGGAATCCTCGGTGCTTTGCTTGCTGTGGCAATTAACATTCGTAACATGTTTGTTGTTACGGTTTCCGCCGATCAACGCTACGGCCCGATTTATAACCAGGGGATGGCGCAGGTAATGTACAACAGTCTGGTTAACTATGGCTATAAACCTGGTAGTGGTGTACCAATTACACTGATTGGTTTTAGTGGTGGTGGCCAGATAGCAATGGGAGCACTCTCGCATCTGAAGCAGGCACTGGCAGCACCAATTGAGGTAATTTCTTTAGCTGGTGTTATCAGTGGAAATACTAATGCTTTGATGGTAGAACACCTCTACCATTTTGTCGGTGAGAAAGACACCGTCGAGTGCCTAGGGCCGATTTTTTTTCCCAAGCGCTGGAAGATCTTCTTTTTGTCCTACTGGAATCGCGCCAAACGCATGGGCAAAATTAGTTTCGCTTCACTTGGGCCTGTTGGTCATAGCGGCCCTGGGGGTGTCTTCGACCTGAAAAAATTATTACCTGATGGTCGCACCCATCTCCAACAGACACTAGAATTAGTCACAAAAATTTTACTAGGGGAATATCACAGCGAGCAAGAAACTGTCAAAGTCAAGCCCAGCAATTACGACCGATATCTGCAAGCAGCGTTTAATCAGCCAGACTACTATCCCTTAACTCCAATGGCACGAGTTTTAACTCAGACAGTACAAACAGACCTTTATCAACCTATCGCTACTTGGATGGGACGGTTGATTTTACCGCCGAAGGAACAACGGCAGTCTGGAGTTTGGTTGGAAATATATCACGCTACTGATAAATATCAATATTTGGTGGGACAGGTGGTAAATTTGCAATGGATTGACAGTCCCATAACCAAAATATCGGTGCAAGCGATTACCAAAGATGTTCACTTTAGTGAAGAAGCAAAATATAGCTACAAACAGGGATTGATTCTTCCAGTCCGCTTGAATCATTGGCGACAGGTAACACCATTAGAATCTTTGGCAGGTTCAAGACCCAATGATGATGTCATTGTAATGTTACGCGAACCAGTGGAGGTGAAGGATTCCACTTTGTACATCACCAGCGAACCTGTTCAAATTACTGGGCGTTTTTATGGGTTGGTGAAGTTTTTACAACTGGCCACCGTCGGCGGCGAACATTTCCGAGTAGTTCATTTTAATCGCGCTTCCGGTCAGTTTGACGGAGTTGAGGAGATTGTGCGAATGCCCAAGGTACTTCCTTACGAGCAGGAAATTTTCCCCTCAACTAACTACGATATTGAAAAGTCTCCCCTAAATGTAACAGGGTGGTACATTTATGGTGCTAGAGATGCTGCTGGGATGTTTGTAGTCCAGGCAATCACTCCTCGTGTTTTGTTGCAAGTACAACCACAACGGATAATCAATGGTAGAAAGGCAGCGCTTGACTACGTTAAAAAAGAATGCTGGCAGGATATTGTCGCTCGCAAAGGACTGATTGAATCTGTTCTTTTGAATACAAAAACTTTAGATATCGACCAGGCAATTTCTGAATGGCGTGAGGGCGATCGCGCTTTGGTTGTCCATGTCTATGGCGGGATTGGCGGCAAAAAACGCGAAGCAGCAGCTAGTAGTTCCATCTACTTTGGTCATTTTGCCTATGGGGTGGCGCAGGTAGTGCGGGAACCTTTAACAGATGAGTTGTGCTTTGATATAGACTATCACCAGGTTTACACTCACAATAGCGATGGACTGATTGCTGGAACATTGCATTGGTCGCGTTATATGGGCGATCGCCAATTTGGCTGGATTGGGATTCGTCCCACTACCAACATTTTGATCAAATTTGCTCCTTTCACCGAAGACTACGATTTTAATGGTGTCAAGCGATCGGCATTGCAGACACTCATTCGTGAATTGGAAATCATGACAGCGCGTTACCGGATTGGTGACGGCACGGGTGTAACTTACGTCGGGCCTGCAAATAACTGTTCCCAAGATTCTAACCAAGCATTATACGCAGCAATTAAAACTATCCTGTTTGCGATTAAATCTAATAATTCTGAGTATCAAGACTGGTTGAAGCACAATCTCGATCAAGTCAGTCGGCTGCAAAAGTTGGAGAAGTTAGGAGAATCTCTGCGGAGGGAACTATTACCCTTCGGTGTCGCACGGGCTGACTGGCAAAACTCTACTGAAAATCTGGGCAGTTCTCTAGAAGACAGTCCTCTTAAACAACTGTTCACCGGTTTACTAAGTTGGCGAACAATGTTACCTCGCAAAGCCAGCGATACTGTTACCGAAATATTTCTGAAGCAGGGGGCTTCTGTATGGATACTTGCCACCAGTCAAGTAGGTGGCTGCGACCCAGATATTGCAGCGATCGCTCCTATCTCTTTTTAACATCTACTAAATAACCTATGCATAATCTACACTTGACCCACATCCTCTCATGCACCTAGCGCCAATCGTATCGCTAGCGAGTTTCGCATAGTTGGTTGGATTGGATTCTTTCTCCAGTTAGCGCTGGGCTTGATTCCGATATTTATTGCCGTACCTGTTCTATTTTTTGGTGATTCTCAGCGGCGCATGGCAAACAGATACAGTATGGGTACGTTTTTTGCCTATGCTTGTTTGTTTGTTTTGCTATTCACAATTTATTGGTGTTTTCGCTATACACGATTGTCTAAAAAAATAGATGACCCCTATCTCCGCAGAATTGGTGGGCGTAATTGTTGCTCTTTGGCTGTTGTATCGAATTATGCCCCGTATCTCTTACGAGTAAATGGAGGAATGGAAGATGGGGAGGTGGGGAGATGGGGAGAGATGTAGAGACGCGCCATGGCGCGTCTGGGAGATAGGGAGAATTAAGAATTTAGAATATTCCTTCTGCTTTCTGGCTTTAAGTTTAGATGAACATCAATAACTATGGCAAATTCAATTGTCGGCAACTTTTACTGCATTACAAACAGCAACCGAAACAAACTCAGGTTAATATCCTGACTTGCCTGGAAACATGGATACGGGAGGAACCAGCGATAGGTAAACTGTACGGTTTGTTTTGCGATTTAGTCCATCCTAATCTAGGTAGTACTTTGATGGTTACTAGAATCTACGATCAAAAAATCGTAGTTGGGGGATCTAGTGGTACATCGTTTGGTAACGACAGGTCAGCATACGCAACGGCGCATACTTCGGAACCGTTGCTGAATTTGGCACCATTCCAGTTGTTGGGGTTGCCAATAATACTAGTAGTGGTAGCTGTCTGCTGTTGAGGTACTCCTGGCATTTGAACGGTAAATTTTCCGCCCTTGGAGGAGAATGATTGCCAATTGCTTTGCGCTACTGAGAAAGCGTGAGCAAAAGTATTTTGTATTCTCCTTTCAATTGCATAAAGCGGTAGTGCAAAACCCCAGGTTGTCATCAAGGCAGATACTGCAATTGATTTAAACCTCATACGTTTAGTTATGAAATTTTGTGGTGAATGTAATTACTACTGACTTAGATTCTGAGAGAATTTATAGAACAAGATTAGTTGAAGCTATGGTTTAGAATACCACGGATAATGTAGTTATCATTATCAAAATATAAAAATATAAATACTTTTGCCTGATTTTCTTAACTGACCGACAAAACAGGCTTAACTGACTTATTTGTCTTGCACTCAAACACTGACTTTACATTTACTTAACATGAGAAAAATATTGTTGCAATCTATACACTCTAATCCCAGATGAGCAGTTTAACTGGCTATCTGGTATGAAATTGAGCAATAAAGTATAAAATTATAGGATTGTTATTTGAGTAAGGTAAATTTAACTAGATAGAACAATTTTTAGAAAGATAATCATTACTTCGGTTTTTTCTCTGTGTTCACCCGAATGTTTTTTGCAACTGCATTGATAGAAGAACAACTGAAGGCATTGCCAATTTTTGGGGCATTGCTAAAGCGGAATCTAGAATCTAACTCAAGTTATTTTTTGTTACCGTAGGAGGTCATGGTGATAAAGTTTTCACGATTCAAATCTTTGTTCGTTTTTGGAGTCAGCCTTTGCTTGGTGCTGGTTTGCGGACTTGCATTTGGGCAAGCACATGCGTCAGGCAAATTGCTACGAACACAAGTTCATATAGAGGGTAACGAGATTACTGGCACTCTCATTCTGACCCAGCGAGAGAATAGCCCGGTAAGAATTCGGGGGGCAATTCAAGGTAATCCGGCAATTCTGACTCCTGGTTTGCACGGATTCCACATTCATTCTGTGGGTGTGTGCGATCCTAATGCTCAACCTCCTTTTAGTACGGCTGGTGGTCACTTTGACCCCGGTCCTTTTAGTTCTGAAACTCCTGTTGAGGTGAACCATCCGTACCATCTGGGTGAATTGCCGAACCTGGTAGTAGATGAACAGGGACGTGCAACATACTATGCAATAACCAGTCGAGTTACACTGAGTGATAGTCCCGTCAGCGTGTTTGATGAGAATGGTAGTGCAATTATCATTCACAAGTTACCAGACCTACAAAAAGCGGGCGGAACAGCGGCAGATGCAGGCGGGCCACGGATAGGCTGTGGGGTCATCTCTTATAAGGATGAATCTCAGGAGTCAGACAATGATGAAGGGTAAATGCGATCGCGATCGCCTCTAGGTACTACTGGAAGTGCCAGTCATCCTTTCTGCATTGGTGGAGTCATGTTTGGGTTTTGGAACGAAGACTGCACGCAAGAGGTAGTTCACCAGCACCCCGATCGCAATAACCGTTTTGTTTGACCGAGATAAATAAATCAACCTTAGAAAACATAAAATAAACGGCGTTGCTGAATCAAGATATGAATTTACAATTCACGGGTATGACCAGACGTAGCATTGCTACGTCTCTACAATGATTTGGCATCGAGCTACAAAAATGTATGCAAACATAATTCATGACCAAATTCAGCAACG
>NZ_JACAEU010000003.1:0-10309 GCF_013388695.1 Fischerella sp. | reverse complement strand
GGCGTTGCTGAATCAAGATATGAATTTACAATTCACGGGTATGTAGAGACGTAGCATTGCTACGTCTCTACAATGATTTGGCATCGAACTACAAAAATGTATGCACACATAATTCATGACCAAATTCAGCAACGCCTCCACTATCATAAATCTCTACTGGCCTAGCTTAAATATATCTGCGATCGCACCAGTTTCACCCACTAACCTATTTTTTGCAGGAGAGTCATAAACCACTAACAGCGAGGGCATCCCGGCTATATCTTGATATGGTGTTATGCCCTCAGCATGATCGTTTCGATTTCCGTAAGGAATATCTTGTAAATACTCTGGGTAATACAGAACATCTTCTTGCAAGTGAATGCCACCTGATAATCGATACACTTGCACTGGGCCATCTAAGTCCATTGTTGGCCCTGCTAAGATTAACAAATCTTCTCCATCTAAATGCAAATCTCTAATTCCCAAGCCATTTAAGAACAGAAAATGCTTTTTGTACAGACTTCCCGCCTCTGCAATTGGCTTTAGTGTTAGCAGTCCTGTTTCAGAAAGTTCTACTTCTATTTCCAGCATCATAGCCCAACCCCGCAATACCGGGCCGCGCAAACCAAGAATAATTCGGTTTTGATAGACTGCTATACCTTCTATATCAAAGCCATTATCTTTACCAGGGATTTCTGCTTTGATAAAACAACCTAAATGAGGGTCGTTTGCCAAAGCTTCTATCAGCACGTTCCCCTGCTGAGTGACTTCTAATTTAGCAGCAACTAACTGCACATTTGCATTGTCGGGGTGGGGGCAAGTTTTCCACAGTTCACCGTCAACAAGGGGAATGCGTCCCAGAATATATCGATTTGGTTCTGATTTAACTTGGGTTAGCCTATTAATGTTTTTCGCATCCGATTTATCTGGTTTAGGTTTTTTGCGTTTCCAGCTATGGGAACCAACAAACCAGAGATAGCGATCGCTATATTCGATACCCTCAATATCAATTTCTTCGTCTTCAGGTGCAGGTAAATCAATAAATTCTTTGACATGAAATTGTTTATGTTCACCAAAATTATTGGCATCAATCCAAGAAAGACGTTCAATAGTGGAAGTTTCATCTGACCCAAACCACAAATGCTTTTCTGGTGTCAGCATTACAGCCGATAGGTCTTCCCGGTGTTCTATAAAACTATCGGTAAATGTGAGCAAAACTTGATTTAACAAACATGAGTCTTTCATTTTACATTGCCTCTATGGGTATCCGATTTTAACACTGTTTTTATAAAGGTATGATTTAATACTCCTCATGTATTCGTTTTTATAAAAACATTAAATAATTTGAATATTTGACAGAATATGGGTTAACAACAAAAAAAATAAAAGTTCAAATCATTGTTACACTTGTTTACTCTATAACAATTTTGTTTATTTCTATAAATTATAATCGGTAATTATGATAGTATTTGGCAATCTCAGTGCTGCACAGATGAGTTACAGATAACCAGTACTAGCTTTTAACTAATGCTATGATTCAATCAGTATGGACAATAGCAATATCTATAAAAGTGTATCAAATTCTATAATCTTGGCTACAAAATCTAAAGTGGAAAATCTAGGACAATACGCTTACTCAGCAATTCAAAAACACTTCAAGAAAACCTTAAAATGGGAAACAGAAGTTAAAAAAGATAAAGATCCAGAAGCGCTACATCAAATGCGAGTGGGAATGCGTCGTTTACGCACAGCTGTGAGTAGATTTGCCCCAGCTGTGGATTTACCGAAGGTGGTGAGCGATAAAAATGTTGGTAAAATTGCACGTCGCCTTGGCAATCTCCGAGATTTAGATGTACTAAAACAAACTTTGGAAAACTTTTGTCAACCAGATATACCTAAAAAAGAACGGCAATCTCTGCGAACAGCTTTGGATGCTTTAGGCAAACAACGTGAAGATGCACTGATAGATGTGCGATCGACATTAAAAGATGGGCGTTACAAAGCTATAAAACAGTCATTAAAAGATTGGTTAGATGAACCTAGTTATCAACCGCTGGCATCTTTGCCGATGCAAGAAGTATTACCAGATTTACTTTTGCCTGAAGTAAGTCATTTCTTGCTGCATCCAGGTTGGTTGGTGGGAACCCAAGTTAAGGAGTCTGAAATTGTCGTCTTGCGAGATTGGGAAGCAGAAAAGGTAGAACAAGAATTAGCAACTAACGGCAAGATTCTTCATAGTTTGCGGAAACAAGCCAAACGCATACGTTACCAAATGGAATTATTTACTGACTTATATGGTGAAACTTACACAACTTATGTTGCGGAACTAAAGAGTATTCAAGATATTTTAGGTTCTATACAAGATAGCACGGTATTGGGTGAGTGGCTTGCAGATGTCTTCGAGTCAGATTTTCACGCACAACTTCCTACCATCGCTACTAAAGTAGCAGAAAACCGCTACCAGATGTGGCAGCAGTGGCAACCTTTGCAGGAACGGTATCTACAAGCAGAAGTTAGACAGAGGTTGCATTTAACGGTACTTCATCCCATGTAAACTACGTGATTTGTAGTTTGAAACGATCAGCACGCTTCACAAACTAAAATTTGTTGGAGCGATTCTGGGGTAAATGGATTACCTTGGTAATCGCCCAACTTGCTTTCAACTTTAAACCCGTTGTATTTGAGTAACATCTCAATCTCTTGGGGAAAATATAATCGAATTTTGATGTCTTCAACAACTTCTTCCTGACCTGGAATGTGATAAAATAATCTTTCAGTAGCAATTTGATGTTCTACATCGTACTCTCGGGCAGAGGTAGCAATGATACTTCCACCACCCTGAGGATTTGGAAAAATACAATCTAGTATTCTTTTTCCGGCTAAGTGGACGACATCATTTAGATATCTAGGGTAGGGATTCAAAAGATCGATCGCAAATTTTCCCCCTGGTTGGAGATGTTTTCTTACACAAGCCAAACAGGATTCCGCTTCCTCTAATTGGAGTAGTATGTTGAAGGTAAAGTATGGCAGTGTAATTAGAGGAAATTGTGTGTCTAACTCAAAATTACACATATCACCCTTAACCCAGTTCACTTGGGAAGACTTCTGTCTAGCAAACTCTAGCATTGAGTCCGAGATATCAATACCTGTTACCTGAAATCCTGCTTCAGCTAAAGGGATGGCGGTTCTACCAGTACCGCAGCCAAGTTCCAGAACTGGATCTCCATACTTGCTGGCTAGTTCTAACCATAAAGATACATCTTTACGTTCAGACATAAAGAAGTACTGCTTACCCGCATGGAAGCAATCATAGAAATGAGCGTCCCAGAAAAAAGATTCTTCTGACATATCTTTAATACCTTTTAGAATATGAACTTTATATTAATGACTCTCAAGCTTGAGCTTGCAATAAATCGTCGATTAACTCATTAATTTTTTGAGTAGAAATATGTTGCATGACCACAACGTGAGCTAAGTTTCCTTCAATAGCAAGTTGCCATTTGTCGCAAACCTTAGCTGGAGGCTTTTTGAAAGCAACTGTAATTGAAAAGTCGTTGAGTAGGGGATTATAACCGATTTGCTGTAGGCGATCGCGCAAATATTGAGCATTTTCTAAGCAAGTTGCTACCTCCCTAGCAAACTTCTGTCCTCGGGTGGCGATCGCGTACCAAAGAAACAAAGCGTTTAAACCACAACGCGATCCGGTGATGGTGGTGTCATCCGTTCCCAAATACTCGATTCTTTTGCCAATCTTTTGAACATACTCCCGACGAGTCAGAACAATCCCAAAATGAATCGGAGAGCCAATAAACTTATGTCCGCTCACCGCAATACTGCCAATTGGATAATCTTGAAAACTAATTTTTGGTGCGCCATCAATGAACGGCAGTAACATTCCTCCTAGTGCAGCATCACAGTGAAGATGAAACTGAGTGATGTCAACTTGTTTTAAAATATCAACGACTCGCTCAATCCTGTCGATTGCTCCCTTCATTGTGGTTCCCAAATTCAAGTTGAGAATAGCACTTTGATGCCTGTGCGCTGATAGTTCTCTTTCTAGCTGCTCATAATCGATTTCACCATTCAATTGAGAATCAATTGGAGTGTAAGGAATTCTTAGTAAACGAGCTGCTTTAACAATAGAGTAATGGCTATCCTTGGAGGCGTAAAAAACACTATCTGGATACCTTTCTCGCCCTAAAAATAGACCGTAGATATTCCCTTCACTCCCGCCAGTCGTGACATATCCCCAATGGTTTTGTAGTTCATAAAGTTGAGCAAACCATTGCAGACTTTTCTGTTCAAACTCTTTGGCGTGACTCTTAACAAACTTGTCGTAGATGAAAGGATCGCCAGCGTTATTAATGTTGTATCGCAGAAAATGCCACAGACGGCTGTAGTCAAAGGCGAGGTTTTCCGAGTAACCAGCATTGAATTCTACCTGTTGAGTCATCTGTTCTAGAAAATCATTCAGGAGAGTATCAATAGATTCCTCAACCGAGCATAAGGGAGATGTAATCATAATTTTGCTAAAAATTAACCATCTTTTATGTTGAACGAATTCAAATTAGAAAGACTCTGCGTTCCTCTGCGGTTCCTCTGCGCCCCTCTGCGTTTAAAAAAAACTACGCTCTTACACAAAACTATACTCCATATTCAGCATATTTTAATACATAGCCAATTACTAAACCTGTAGGATCTACTTTTGGATCGACAGCTTCTTTTTTGATAATCTCAAAACCAGATTTGGTAAAAATTTCAGTCCATTTTTGATCTGAAACTAGCTTTTGATCGGTAAATGGATGCAGGAGAAAGTAGGGATTATAAAACCCTAACCCGAGAGGAGATTTCATCACTTCTTCATTATCAATTGCGTAATCGACTTCAATCACATGAAGATAACTATCAGGAAAATTAACGCCAATATTTTTGATAAACTCAATCAAAGCTGCTTCTCCATTCTGACCATATATTTCTTGCAGGACAAACCAAAATAAAATAAAGTCAGGAACTTCATTAATTTCATGGTCAAGGGCAGCACTATTAACCAAAGTTATCCGCTCTTGCAAATTTTTGGCTGCCACTAAATTAAGTCCAGCTTGATATGCTCCTTCATCAGGCTCAACCCCAATTGCTTTAATATTTGGGTTTTGGTTACAAAACTCGCACAGTCCCAAGGCGCTACCACAACCGTAATCAACGATTGTTTTGACATTGGGTTTGATTTCTTCCATCATTTTCTTTGCCAATGGGAAGACATCATTTTGAGAAATTTGACATGCACCAACTCCCACCCATTTGCCATTCCTGGATACGTAGTTCGTGCCCTGGCTCATAATGTTGGTGATGTTAGCAAATATAGATGAATAACCTCCTATCAATAAGTTGAACCATCCTTGATAGTAAGTGCTGATATTTTTACCGTAGTTAGAAATCTGAAAATTAACTTGACCATTTTCAGAGGTGCTTTTCTCTAAAATTCCCTCCACTGCTAAGTATTCAAATACAGTTCTTAATAGGTTAGGATCGTATCCCTTTTTTTGGGCGATCGCATTTATATCTAATCCATCTTCCAACAGAGAAAAAATGCCTTCCTGTAGAAAACTATAAATCACTTGGCTAGCGGCAAAGCCTCTGAGATAACCTAGAGACTTTTCTAAGCCTGGTAGAAATTCATTGCTAATTACATTACTAGACATGAGAAAATTTAAACTCCTTTAAAGCTGTCAACAATTGATTATTACTCTCATAATTTCCCAAACTAATTCTCAAGTAACCATACATACCAAACAAGGCAGCATCTTTTACACGTAGTTGCTTGTTTTGCAGATAGCGCATTAATTGATTTGAGTCATCTTTGACAAGAAAAAAGTTAGTGTGGGTAGGTACAACATCAAATCCTAACTCTGCGATCGCTGCAACCATTCTTTCTCGCTCTTGAATAACTTTTGCAGCATTGATTTTGTAATAATCGTCTTCTAATGCCTGATTCAGTACTTCAATAGACATTGAGCTAATATTACAGCACCACTGTCTCGCTCTCATTTCACTAACTGCATTTGCGTCTCCCACTACAAAACCAAGACGTAAACCAGCCAACCCAAACGCTTTAGAAAATGAGCGAAAGACGAACATATTTTCTAGTCGTCTGCTTACCCAACTTTCACGATCTGAAAAATCAATATAAGCTTCATCGATCAATAGCTTCCCACATCTTTGCATAACTTTTTGAATAGCATCATCCTCGAAGATATGCCCGGTAGGATTATTAGGGTTAGCTAAAATCACGAAATCGTTGGGGGTGATGCAGTTAATTGATGACTCGTTTATCCTGAAGCTATCATCTAAACTCATCAAGCAATGGTCTTGATGATTGACTTTAACGCGCCATATATAAGCATCAAAGGTTGGATTGAAAATAACGAAGCGCATTTCACGAAACTGTTGTATCAGTCGATCGATCGCCTCATCAATTCCTTGGGTTAATAGAACAGTTGAGTCAGCAACAGAGAACTTGCTAGCAATTTTTTGAATAACCCCATCTTCTAATCCGAAAGGATATCGACTACAGTCGTCTACAGCAGAATAGATAGCTTCCTTGACACAAGCAGGTAAGGGATATGGGTTTTCATTCAGGTCTAGCCTTATCATCGTTTCAATGTTCGGTTTCATTGAGTTCATCCATATCTAGGGGGTGAGAAAATCCATACTCTTCAAGTTGTCCAGTGCGACGAATATCACAGGTAGCGCAGTGGAAAGACCCGCCAAAGGTGTAAAAGTTGCGGAAATTCACAGGAATGACTTTAAAGCCTAAATCTTTCAAGAGTTTCTGAGTGGGTTCTTCCTGCCGTTCCACAATCACACGTTCTGTGTCTAGACTGAGAAGATTCATGCTAATCCACTTACTGGCAATGGGTAACTTCCAGTAGTCGGGAGTCGTGGGTAATGCTGCTTCTACTAAATCCCAACCTGCTTTCTTAAATAATTCGCTTTGTACAGGAGGGCGATCGGGGTTAATCAGAGCTAGTCCCGGTCTAAGTGGTACTAGCGATGCATCAATGTGCATGGGATTAAGATCCTGGAACTTAATTTCGTGAACCCGATACCGCTCTCCTAGATGTCGTCTGAGCCAGGTAATTCCGATCCGATTGGTAACGTGACTGCGCTGCACAAAAAGATCGCGTCCAAAGCGGACAATATCGGCTGCATCAAAGCAGGGTTCAAACTCCGTTGTAACATAGCGCCCTTGCCTAACCAATGCTTCCTGTTCTTCTGGGGATTTGGCAGCAAAGTCAAAATCATAGAGTTCATCTGACATTAAAGGCTTCGGCGCTGTTGTCCACTTCGCTCCTCGTTGCAGATATTCTTTCATCAAAGAACGATAGGCACGATATTCAAAAAACCGCGATCGCCATGCCATTGGTGCTTCAATGACTTCATTACCCACAACAATCAGTATGTCGCGTGGCATGGCTGCATACATACCGGAAGCTTCAAAATCAGGTGTTGCATAGGTGCGAGAAAAGTCAACGATATCGGGTCGCCGTACAGTCACGCCTTCCATCTCTAAGATATGACAGAACTCGTTCAGTTCTTTAGCGGCTGCTTCTACTAAATCTTTGCTAAACGAGTGACCACCTAATTGTTGAAAAAAATTCCAATACTTTGGAGGCGCATCAACTTTAACGCTGGCTTCAAATTGGGGTACCGCCGCACCCTCAACGCGACCTACAATTACTTCTTGCAGAAGATCCCATTCGTTGTGGCTATTAACTACTTTATTAACTACTGATAGTTGTAGGTTAGGTAATTCAACAAGTCCAATTGTCGAAGTCTGGTGAGTTTGAAACATCAATTAAATCTTTCCTATTTTGAATTTGGAGTATATGAATGCTTCATAAGTACGTAGGTGGGAATAACAACAGCTATGTGTTTTGAAATTTAAAAATAGCTGAAACTATTACCATTGACGTAGACGCGCTTTACTCGGCTTCCCGCAGGGTATGACAAATGACAAATGACGACCCTCACGAGTTAACTTTATTCGTGTCGCCTAGTCACAGGAATTTAAAGTATCTTCAAACCCATTACACCAATAACAATCAAAGCAACGCAAACAGAACGAACTGTTCCATAAGTCTCACCAAACAGAACGATATCTGCAATCACAGTACCAGTAGCTCCAATGCCAGCCAGCACCGCATAGGTAGTTCCAACGGAGATTGTTTTGAGTGCCTGCGATAAAAAGAAGAAACTAAGAAGTGTGACAAAAGTTGTGGCTGCGGTTGGTAGGAAATTCGTCAATCCGTTGCTCCACTTCAATGTGACTGCCCACGTTGTTTCTAGAAGACCTGCAATCAGAATATGTATCCACGCCATAAGTTAGTGATGCTAAGCTATCCTTTTTAGCCCTAGATAGATTGTTTTGAATCTTATTGTTGAGATTGCAAACAGTGGACAATCTCCATATAATAAGTAATCAAAAATTTGTACAAGTTTGCTACGACGAAAACATCTATGTGTTTCACATTTAAACTTGTTAGAATGATATCGAATTAATGCAATAAGAAAATTATTGCACCTATAGTCGATATCGTTATAAAATTACGTCAAATTTTTTGTAAAACTTGAGTTAGAGAAATCGCGATAGTGAGAATCAACTTCTCAGACAAGTGGCATCAGTACGGCAAAGTTTGCTTAACTGAAGTATCAGTATTTCCTTTGTGATGCATAAAGCCTAGAGATGGTGGAAACTTCAACACTACTCTATCAACGCTATCTAACTTCTCACATAGATTTTGATATATTTTTGGTCTCTGGCTCCAATGCACTTCAGGACGCAAGTGATGTTCTTGATGATAACCTTCATTGCAGAAAAGCAGATTGTAGACATGACCATAATAGCTAGTTGAGTTTGCATATCGATTTTCAGGTGTCGCACCAAAGTGTTCATAATAATTAGTTAAATATGCAATGAACCAACCTAAATAGAATATAGGCACAAAAAAGAATAAAATAAACTTCCACGAAAGCAGCAAATATCCAATAATTGCTAAGATAATAGCAGCAAATTCCAAATATAATTGCAAGCTTTCATTGTATTTTTTTGCCTGACGAAATGACTCAGTCATATCATCACGAAAAATTGCCAAGGCACAATAAGTTATTACATTTTCACATCTACCATTTTTCCCATAGGCAAATGTAGAAGAACGATCTTGAGTTTGACCGTCTGCATTTTGCCTATCGTTGCCATACTGATGATGATTGAAATGTATATAACGATAATGAGCCACTGGTGTAACCAAGTTAGCTGAATTTATTATCGCATAGATATTGTTGAGGAACTTAGATTTAAACCAAGGAGTATGAACAAAGTTATGCGTAGGAACTAGGGCATTGTACCAAAAAAGAAAGAGACAGAATGGATAAAATAAGAGGTTATCAAAAAAAGTACGTGATTCCCAAGTTGCTGCCAACCAAATATTTAGTACTAGCTGAAAAATTGTGATAGCAAAAGGAAGGCTATCCCACCAAGAATACTTAAATAATATCCTCATTTTTTTAGTTTTGGGTAAAGATAAACTTTATTGCCACTTAATTCCCACACTGAAGCAAGGCATAGAATGGAGAGCATCTCAATGCAGGAAAAAATACCCGGCGATTGGAAATCTTCGAGCTGATTGTCCTCTATTCTCTTCGTTATCGCAGATTCTCTTTTAGTTCAGATGTGCTAACTTTGTTTCACACTACCTTCACGTTTGTTTCACTTGCCAGGGGGTTTGCCTACTGGACAGAGGTATATCAACAACCGTGAAGGTAAAAGCATCACAAAATATGCTTTCTTATGAAAGCATTTTGGCTCTATGGGGATTACGGGAATGGATTTAGAAGAAAACCTTTTGAAACGCCTGTTGAGGAAGACTTTCAAAGTCGTAAACTTCAGACCGCTGAATTGCTTTTAGCTAAATTGTTCTCACTTATTTTTACGACTCACCTCCCCGGACGGCTATTGAGCTAAAAATTTAATATTTTTTTTACTATCCTAGAGTTTTTCAGTTTTTGCATAATCTGTCAATGATAAATCGTCAATACAATGTTGTATGAATTGATATCAGCATTGTAGTTAGGTTGGCACAAACAAAGTTAACTGGTGGCGATCGCCAACTGAAGCGGTGAGACATGGCATCACATCAAGGTCTTTCGCATGGGATTGACAACTCCCCGCCGTAGAACGGCGGAGATTCTTCCTTCACCCAACATTGCCTCTAAAAGCAGTGCCTTTAGATGGTCTTACACGTTGTCCAGAAGCGGTAGCGAGATGCCCTCC